>NZ_JAQECM010000034.1:0-16396 GCF_027669965.1 Candidatus Collinsella stercoripullorum
CGGGCGCCCGCCGGCCGCCGCGGGCGGTCAGCCGCAGTCGCGGGCCGTCTCCGCCCCGTCGCCGCGGCCGGGGGCCTCGCCTGTCGGGGACCGTCCGGCGCCGTCGCCGGGCCGCCAGACCGCGAGATGCCAGGAGGTCCGCCGCACGAGGCCGTCGAACAGGCGGAACAGGTAGGGGAGGAAGAGGAACATCATCACGCCCGAGATGAGGGCGCCGCGGAAGATGAGGGTGCCGAGCTGGGAGATGATCCCGTTGGTGGAGATGAGGCGGATCATGAGGCCGGCGAGCACCAGGATCGAGGCGCTCGTCGCGATGGGCACGCCCGCGGAGGCGACGGCGTCGCGCGAGGCGTCGGCGGGGCCCTCGTGCCGGCGCCGGTCGAAGTACTCGCGCGCCAGGACGATGGCGTAGTCCACGGCGGCGCCGGTCTGCACGGAGTCGATGACCAGGTAGCCGATATAGGACAGGGAGCTTCCGGCGAAGTAGGGCACGGCGAGGTTGATCCAGATGGACACCTCGATGGCGGCGAGGATCAGCACGGGGATCGACAGGCTGCGGAACATGATGGCGAGCACGATGCCGATGGAGGCCACGGTGAAGAACTTCACCGGTGCGGAATCCTGGTGCACGGTGTCCCTGAGGTCGTAGATCGAAACGGCGTTGCCCGCGAGCAGGTAGTCGTCGCCGTAGCGCCCCGCCGCGGCATCGCGCACCCGCTCGACGAGCGCGAAGGCCGCCTCGCCCTCGCCCTCGACGTCGGTGGTGAGCACGATGCGCGACCAGCCCCCCGAGATCACCTGGTCGAGCTGGTCTGCGGGCACCACCTCGACGGGCATGGCGGCGCCCGCCACGGTGACGTAGGAGGTCGCCCCGTCGATCCCGTCGATCGCCTCGAGGTCCCGGACGAGCGCCTGCTCCTGGGCCCAGCGGCCCTCGGGGACCATGACGACCCAGGTCTCGGCGGCGCCGAACGCCTCGCGCACGCTCGCGTCCTCGCGGCCGGCCTCGCTGTCGGCGGGGACCGCGTCGCCGGGCCCGTACAGGAAGTCCGTGCGCCCCTCGCCCAGGTAGCAGGGGATGGCGATGAGCGCGATCGCGAGCGCGACGGGCGCGGCGACGCGCTGGATGCCGCGGGCGAACCCGTCGAGCGACGGCACGAGGTAGGGGTGCTCGAAGCGGTCGAGGACGGGCAGGCACAGCAGGATGAGGCAGGGCATGAGGAAGATCACCGACAGGAAGCTGAAGACGATGCCCTTCGCGAGCACGATGCCCAGGTTGACGCCGATCCCGAAGCGCATGACGGTGAGGGCCAAAAAGCCGAAGAAGGTGACCGAGGCGCTCGACAGCTCGATGGTGAAGCTGCGCTGCATGCAGTGGGCCATGGCCTCCACGGGGTCGTCGAACGTGAGCTGCATGGAGCGGAAGCGGTGCAGGAACACGATCGCGTAATCCATGGACACGGCGAGCTGCAGCACCGCGCCGCAGATCTGGCTCACGAACGAGATCTCGCCCATGAAGATGTTCGACCCCATGTTGAGCACGATGGCCACGCCGATGGGGATGAGGAACACGACCGGCTCGAACCAGGAGTGGGACGTGACGAGCAGGATGGCGACCACGATCGCCACGGCCGCGGCGAGGATGAGCCTCACCTCGCTCGACGCCGACTGCTGCATGGCGACGGTGCTCACCAGGCTGCCCGACAGCGCGGGGTCGGCGCCTGCGTCGCGCGCCGCGGCGCGCACGCGCGCGACGTTGTCCTGGCCGTCGCGCTCGTCCACCACCAGCTGGAAGAGGAACCCGTCGTCGGTCTTCCACGCCTGGACCGCGGAGGCGTCCGCGACCTCGAGCGGCTCTTTCACGTCGACCTGCGTGCCGAGCCACATCACCTCGTCCACGCCCTCCGTCCGGGAGAGCGCGTCGGCCAGGCCGTCTGCGGCGGCGAGGTCGATGCCGCGGGCGTACAGCCGCACGTTGGGGACGCCCGCGCCGAAGGTCTCCTCCATCTGGTCGAGCGCCCGCGTGGACGGCGTGTCCTGCGGCAGGTAGTCGGTCATGCTGTAGTTGACCGCCACGCGGGGCACGCACAGGGCGGCGGCGACGGTGGCGATCGCGAACGCGCAGATGACCGCGGTCCGATGGGCGAGCAGCGCGCGGCTGAACCTGAGCGCCGCGGGCCCGTTCCCGTTTTGGTTTCCCATAGTTTCACCTCACTTGTTCGTTTATCGACAAGTGTTGTGTTTGAGGTATGATTACGCAATCACCAATGGACCGCCCCCTCGTCGGATACCCGACATCTGCGGCCCCGTGCGTCGCGTACCCGTCGCTCGGGCGCCGGATTGGCGGGCGGTCCCATGCAGCCTTTGTGCAGAAGGGGAGGAGACGGTATGCAGCGGGGGTTCGAGACGCCGGCGTGGTGGCACAGCCCGGCGATGGACAGGCTCGACCGCAGGACGCGCCGGACGCGCGAGGCGCTCTACGCCGCGCTCGCGACGCTGCTGCGGGACCGGCCCTTAAGCAGCGTGACCGTCACGGAGCTCACGCGGATGGCGGACGTGAACCGCTCGACGTTCTACGCGCACTTCCAGGACGTCTACGACATGTTCGACGCCATGCGCGCCGAATTCAGGATGACGCTCGCCAACGTCGCCTCCGAGCAGGCGGGGGACCTCATGACCTCGGGCGCCCGCGGCTTTCTGCGCTCGGTGTACGAGTACTTCCGCGACAACCGGGAGGTCTTCACGCTCGTGTTCGGGCAGGGGTCCAACGAGGCCTTCTTCGGCGACGCGGTGGCGGTGGTGCGCTCCTGCTGCCTGGACGCCTGGTCGGAGCAAGCCGGGCGGGGCGACGCGGACACCGGGGAGCGCAAGCGGATCTTGGAGTACCGGATCGAGTTCGCGGCGCGCGGCGCGGTCGGCATGGCGCGCGCTTGGATCGAGGGCGGATGCGCGGAGGACGTCGAGTGGATGGTCGAGCAGACCGACGCGCTGATCGCCGCCGTGCGGGACGCCGGATAGCCCGGCCGGGGCCGCGACCGCGGCGCTCCCCTCCGCTCGCGGCTGCTGTGAGAGCATTCGAGGAAAAATTATTATCATTTCTGTCCCGTGCCTTGCACCCCCTGGTCGGCTGAGCTAGCATCGGGGCCACGCGCAAGCGTCGGGGCCGTTCGTGCCTCCGGGCCCCGCAGCCGACGGGCGCCGGGGTCCCGTATGCCTCCGGACCCCGGCGCCCGTCGCGGCATCGTCCGGTATCCCGTCTATCGCAAAGGAGCAAGCATGGACAAGAACGTCATCGCATCCGATAAGGCCCCTGCCGCCCTCGGTCCCTATTCCGCCGGCATCAAGACGGGCGACCTGGTGTTCCTGTCCGGGCAGCTGGGCATCGACCCCGCCACGGGCACGCTGGCCGAGGGCGTCGAGGCGCAGGCCGCCCAGTCCCTCGCCAACGTCGAGGCGCTGCTCGCCGAGGCGGGCGCGACCTTCGACAACGTGGTCAAGACCACGGTCTTTTTGGCCGACATCGCCGACTTCGCGAAGGTGAACGAGGTGTACGCCTCCAAGTTCACCGAGCCGTTCCCCGCGCGCAGCGCGGTGCAGGTGGGCGCCCTGCCCGCCGGCGGCCTGGTCGAGATCGAGGTCATCGCATCCGTCTAGCGCCCCGCGCGGCGGAACCGATCCGGTAGCGAAAGCCCGGTGCCCTCCTCAGGGGGCACCGGGCTTCGTCGTTCCAGGGGCCGGACGGGGCCGGATGGGGGCCGCCGCGCGCCGCAGGGCCGTGAGGGGCGCTACTCCCTGCGCACCTTCTGCAGATAGCGGTAGACGCTCGGCTCGGAGATCCCCATGGTCTCCGCGCAGCTCGCCACGGCGCCCTTGAGCAGGAACATGCCGTTGGCGTTGAGCGTGCGGATGATGTCGATGCGCTCCGCCTGCCCGAGCTCCGCGAGGACGAGCCCCCGCTGCTCGACCAGATCCTCGATGTTGCGGGCGATGAGGTCCGCCGTGGAATCGGTCAGGCTCTCGACCTCGTGGGCCGCGATGACCGAGGGGAGGGCGGCGGGCAGCTCGGGGCCCTCAGCGCGCGGGGCGCCCGCCGCGGGGGCCCGGTCGTCGCCCGCCTTGGGGTCGGCGGGGAGCCTTCCGTAGGTCTCAACGATCTTGCGGACCACGTCGTCGAGCCGGTTGATGAGCGAGACGTCGCTGTTGATGCACATCATGCCGACGCAGCGCCCCTCCTCCCGGATGATGAACGAGGCGGATCGCAGGGTCTTGTCGCCCGCGCTGCGGGTGGTGTAGCCGGCGATGAAGGGGCGGTCGGCGTAGGCGCCGTTCATGATCTTCACGGCGAGGTCGGTCGCCGGCGCGCCGAGGGAGCGCCCTGACACCTGGCCGTTGCGTATGTCCACGACGGAGTGATCGGGGTCGGAGAAGTCGTGCAGGACGATCTCGTTGTTCGCCCCCAGGACCGCCTCGAGGAAGTCGACCAAGGGGATGAAGCTCTCGACGGTGGGGTTCACGGTTCCTCCCTGCAGCTCTACCGGGTCTTCGACGCAGCGATAACATTTTCTCATTACTGCGCCGTCTCGATTATAGCCATACCTCCGCCGCCGTCTCCCGGCGGCTCCCGCCGTCCGTCGGATCGGCCCGTTGCGGGCGGTCGAAATCGGCCGGTGAACGGTTTTTCTTTCCGAACCCCTCGCGCGGTTGTTCTACGCTGGACGTGCTACCTGCGAAAACGCCAAGGAGTTTCCCATGTCGTACACCGTGCTAAAAAATTATTATTGAATACGATAATTTTCTATCTTAGGATTTACCCAACGGGAATGCTGCCGGAGGCATGTGCCGGCAGCCGGAAGAAAGCTGTGGTAGATATGGCAAGAAGCTCCTCGGCCCCCTCGCACGACGCCCTGTTCACGCGCGAGGGCATGCCCCCGATCAAGGACATGCTGCCCTGCAGCCTCCAGCACGTGCTGGCGTCCTTCGCGGGCATCATCACCCCGGCGATCATCATCGCGTCGGTCTATAACTGGGACGCCCAGGCGCGCACCGACATCATCCAGGTCGCCCTCATCCTGTCCGCCATCGACACCGCGCTGCAGGCCTTCGCGCCGTTCCGCCGCATCGGCGGCGGCCTGCCCATCGTGATGGGCGTCTCCTTCGCCTTCCTGCCTGCCCTGCAGGCCATGGGCGCGGACTTCTCGTTCGGGTCCCTGCTCGGCGGCGAGATCGTCGGCGGCGCCGCGGCGATCCTGTTCGGCCTGTTCTACAGCAAGCTGAAGAACCTCTTCCCGCCGGTCGTGACCGGTACGGTGATTTTCACCATCGGCGTGTCGCTGTACCCGACCGCCGTCAAGTACATGGCGGGCGGCGAGGGCACCCCCATCTGGGGAACCCCGGCGAGCTGGATCGTGGCGCTCATCACCTTCGCGGTGGTGTTCTTCCTGTCCAACTTCACCAAGGGCACGCTCAAGCTCGGCAGCGTCTTCTTCGGCATGGTCGTGGGCATCCTGGTGTCGGCGCCGTTCGGCATGCTCGACTTCTCGAGCGTGGGCACCGCGGGCGTCTTCGCCCTGCCCAAGCTCATGCCCTACGCCCTCGAGTTCCATCCCGAGGTATGCATCACCCTGGCGGTGGTCTACCCCATGGTGGCGATCCAGGTCATCGGCGACGTGTCCGCCGCGTGCCTGGGCTCCATCGACCGCATGCCCGAGGAGCGCGAGCTCTCCGGCGCCATCGTCTCCCAGGGCATCACGAGCATCATCTCCGCCTTCCTGGGCGGCCTGCCCACGAGCGCCCTCGGCCAGAACGTGGGCATCATCTCGTCCAACAAGGTCATCAACAAGTGGGTCTTCGTCCTGGTCGCCGCGGTGTTCGCCCTCGCGGGCCTGTTCCCCCAGCTCTCCGCCCTGCTCACCGCCATCCCGCAGCCGGTGATCGGCGGGGCGACCGTGGGCGTGTTCGGCACCATCACCATGAACGGCATCCGCATGTTCACCAAGGAGGGCCTGACCCAGCGCACCGCGACCATCGTGGGCACCTCGGTCGTGTTCGGCCTCGGCATCTGGATGGCCTCCGGATGCCTGGCGGGCGAGGGGATGCCGAGCTGGATCTCCACGGTCATCGGCTCCAACGCCATCACCCCCTGCGCCATCATGGCCATCATCCTGAACCTGATCCTTCCGCCCACCCCGCCGGTCGACCGTCACGTCGACGCCGCGAAGGAGGCGGCGGTGGCCATGGTCCTGCCTGACCACAAGAAGTAGCGACCTGCCGTCCGCCGGGCGGCGAGCGCGGCCCGGCGGACGGCGCGTGACGCGGCGGCGGGACCGCCGCGGATGCGCCCCGTTCGGGGCGCGAACGGCGTACGGCGGGGGAGGTGCCCGTCAGCCGGGAGGGATCCGGCGCGCCGCCGACAACAGTCCGAGGTGCTAAACCCCGCCTTAGACGACGAAGGGAGAACCCATGCTGATCGTTGGTAACGGGTCCGTCGTCACGCGTGACGAGGCGCGTCCGTATCTGGAGCGCGGGGCGGTGCTCATCGACGGCGACGCGATCGCCGCGGTGGGCGACGAGGACGAGCTCAAGCGCCTGAACCCGGACGCCGAGTACATCGACGCCCACGGCGGCGTCATCATGCCCGGGCTCGTGAACTGCCACACCCACATCTACTCCGGTCTCGCCCGCGGCCTGGCCATCAAGGGCTGCAACCCCACCAACTTCCTCGAGAACCTCGAGCAGCAGTGGTGGAAGATCGACGACAACCTCACGCTCGACGGCACGCGCGCCTCGGCCTACGCCACGGTGCTCGAGAGCCTGCGCGACGGCGTGACCACGATCTTCGACCACCATGCGAGCTTCTGCGAGATCCCCGGCTCGCTGTTCGCCATCAAGGACGTCTGCGAGGAGACGGGCATCCGCGCGTGCCTGTGCTACGAGACCTCCGACCGCCGCGGCGAGGCCAAGCGCGACCAGTCCATCGCCGAGAACGCCGAGTTCGCGCAGTGGGCTGCCAAGGCCCAGGCCGAGGGCGACTCCATGATCGCCGCCATGTTCGGCGGCCACGCCACCTTCACCCTGTCCGACGAGACGATGGACAAGATGGCCGAGGCCAACGACGGCCTGACCGGCTTCCATATCCACGTGTGCGAGGGCATGAACGACGTCTGGGACAGCCGCCTGAACCGCGGCGGCATCTCGCCGATCGAGCGCCTGCTGCAGCACGACCTGCTGGGCCCGCGCACCATGCTCGGCCACTGCATCCACGTCACGCCCGCCGAGATGGACATCATCAAGGAGACCGGCACCCATATCGTCAACAACCCCGAGTCCAACATGGGCAACGCCGTGGGCTGCGCGCCGGTGCTCGAGTTCTTCCGCCGCGGCATCCCCGTGCACATGGGCACGGACGCCTACACGCACGACATGCTCGAGAGCCTGAAGGTCTTCCTCGTCATCCAGCGCCACAACGCCGCCATGCCCAACGTGGGCTGGGGCGAGGCCATGACGATGCTCTTCCAGAACAACCCTGCCATGGCGAGCGAGTACTTCGGCCGCACGATCGGCGTGCTGGCGCCCGGCGCCGCCGCCGACGTGATCGTGATGGACTACAACAAGTTCACGCCGTTCTCCGAGGAGAACGTCGACGGCCACATGCTGTTCGGCATGATGGGCAAGAACTGCCGCACCACGATCGTCAACGGCCGCGTCCTCTATCGCGACCGCGAGTTCGTCGCCTTCGACGAGGAGCGCATCAACGCCTGGACCATGGAGCAGTCCAAGAAGCTCTGGGGCGCGCTCAACGACCGCGTCTACTAGGCGCCGATCGGGTGCCGCAAAAGGGGTTGGATGGAACCCGTCCCCATCCAACCCGTTGAAGTGAGGAAGGGGTTGGATGGAACCCGTCCCCATCCAACCAATATAAGAGGGGATATGACAATGAGCGACATCATGAGGCCCATTCCGTTCTCGAAGCTGATGAACTGGGTGATGACCGAGCACGACGAGTCCGGTTCGATCTTCGGCGTCCGCAAGATGGTGACCGCCGACAAGGAGGGCGCGCTCCCCATCTTCGATGAGAGGATCGAGACGCCCTTCGGCCCGGCCGCCGGCCCCAACACGCAGCTCGCGCAGAACATCATCGCCGCCTACGTGGCCGGCTCGCGCTTCTTCGAGCTGAAGACCGTGCAGATCATGGACGGCGAGGAGCTGTCCGCCTGCGTGAACAAGCCCTGCATCACCGCGGCCGACGAGTGCTACAACTGCGAGTGGTCCACCGAGCTCGAGGTGCCGCAGGCCTATGCCGAGTACGTCAAGGCGTGGTTCGCCTGCCACCTGATCGCACGCGAGTACGGCCTGGGCTCGCCCGACGGCTTCGTGTTCAACATGAGCGTCGGCTACGACCTCGAGGGCATCAAGAGCCCCAAGGTCGACGCCTACATCGAGGGCATGAAGGATGCGAGCGGCTCCGAGGTCTGGGCCGAGTGCCGCGCGTGGGCGCTCGCCAACCTCGACCGCTTCCAGAACGTCGACGCCGACTTCGTCGAATCCATCCCGGCGCGGGTCTCGAACTCCATCACCGAGTCCACCCTGCACGGCTGCCCGCCCGACGAGATCGAGCGCATCGCGACCTATCTCATCACCGAGAAGAACCTGAACACCTACATCAAGTGCAACCCGACGCTGCTGGGCTACGACTTCGCCCGCGCGCGCCTCGACGAGCTCGGATTCGACTACATCGCCTTCGATGACAGGCACTTCCTCGAGGACCTGCAGTGGGCCGACGCCGTCCCGATGTTCGAGCGCCTGATCGAGCTCACCTCCGAGCGCGGCCTGGACTTCGGCGTCAAGCTCACGAACACCTTCCCGGTGGATGTCACCCGCGGCGAGCTGCCGAGCGACGAGATGTACATGAGCGGCCGCACGCTGTTCTCGCTCACCATCGAGCTCGCGCGCCGCATCACCGAGCAGTTCGACGGTCGCCTGCGCATCTCCTACTCCGGCGGCGCCACCATCTACAACATCCGCTCGCTGTACGACGCGGGCATCTGGCCGATCACCCTGGCGACCGATGTGCTCAAGCCCGGCGGCTACGAGCGCATGAGCCAGATCGCCGGCGAGTTCGCCGATCTTGACGGCAAGCCGTTCTCCGGCGTCTCCCTCGAGGCCGTGACCAAGATCCAGGCGGACTCGCTCGTGAACCCGCTGTACCGCAACCCGCTGCGCAAGCTGCCCTCCGCCAAGGTCCCCGGCGGCGTGCCGCTCATGGACTGCTTCACCGCCCCCTGCCGCACCGGCTGCCCGATCTCCCAGGACATCCCGGCCTACCTGGCCGCCGTGGAGGAGGGGCGCTTCGAGGACGCGCTCTCCATCATCATCGAGCGCAACGCGCTGCCGCACATCACCGGCACCATCTGCCCGCATCCGTGCGGCAAGGGCTGCGAGCGCGCCTTCTACGAGCCCGAGGGCGCCCAGATCCGCGCGAGCAAGCTGCGCGCCGCGCGCGAGGCGTTCGCGACCGTGCTGCCCAAGCTGCAGGCCCAGGCGGGCGAGGTGGCTTCCGACAAGAAGGTCGCCGTCGTGGGCGGCGGCCCCGCCGGCCTGGCCGCGGCGTTCTTCCTCTCGCGCGCCGGCGTGCCCGTCACCATCTTCGAGGCCAAGGACTCCCTGGGCGGCATCGTGCGCCATGTGATCCCCGAGTTCCGCATCGCGAGCGCCGACATCGACGCCGACGTCGAGCTCTGCCGCGCCTTCGGCGTCGAGGTCGAGCTGAACGCCCGCGTCGAGTCCGTCGACGCGCTCAAGGCCGCCGGCTACACCGACGTCGTCGTGGCGACCGGTGCCTGGCTGCCCGGTTCCGCCGGTCTGGCGGAGGGCGATGAGATGGACGTCCTCGAGTTCCTCGAGGCCGCCAAGAAGGCCCCCGAGACCCTGAGCCTCGGCGCGGACGTCGTGGTCGTCGGCGCCGGCAACACCGCCATGGACGCCGCCCGCGCCGCCAAGCGGATCCCCGGCGTCGAGAACGTGCGCCTGGTGTACCGCCGCACGAAGGCCCAGATGCCCGCCGACGAGGAGGAGCTCGACCTCGCGCTCGCCGACGGCGTCGAGTTCATGGAGCTGCTCGCCCCGGCGTCGCTCGTCGACGGCCAGCTCACCTGCAACGTCATGAAGCTCGGTGAGCCGGACGCCTCCGGCCGCCGCGCGCCCGAGCCGACGGGCGAGACCGTGACCGTGCCCGCCACCACCGTGATCTGCGCGGTGGGCGAGCGCATCGACGCCTCGCTCTACGAGGGTGCCGGCGTCGAGGTCGACCGCCGCGGCCGTCCCGCCGGCGTCGCCACCGGCGTCGAGGGCGTGTGGGCCGCGGGCGACTGCCGCCGCGGTCCCGCGACGGTCGTCGAGGCCATCGCGGACGCCGCCGAGGTCGCGCGCGCCATCGCGGGCGTCGACTTCAACCGCTATGCGGACGCCAACGAGCAGCTCGACGTCGACGCGGCCGTCGCCAAGAAGGGCAGCCTCTGCCGCGACACGGCGAACTGCACGCACACCCGCTGCCTGGGCTGCGCCGCGGTCTGCGAGGTCTGCTGCGACGTGTGCCCCAACCGCGCCAACGTCGCCATCGAGGTGCCGGGCCTGGCCAAGCACCAGGTCGTGCACGTCGACGGCATGTGCAACGAGTGCGGCAACTGCGCCGTGTTCTGCCCGTACGAGACCGGCCGCCCCTACAAGGACAAGCTCACGCTGTTCTGGAGCGGCGACGACATGCTCGCCTCCGAGAACGACGGCTTCATGCGTCTTGCCGACGGGAAGTTCTCCGTGCGCCTGGGCGGCGAGATCCGCGTCGCGGACGTGGACGACGCCGGCTGCGGTGTGCCCGAGGACGTGCGCCGCACCATCGCCGCGGTGCGCGACTCCTACGGCTACCTGTTCGTATAGCGAGCGCGGGGCGGCCCCGCGTACGGCGGGGCCGCCCTCTCCCTGCCACCGGGGACGGGTACGGATGGCAGGCGGCGGGAACGGCACCCGCCGGACGGTCCCCGCCCTGCCATCCGCGCCCGTCCCCGATGGCAGGACTGCGAAGGAAAGGGAGGGGAGGGTCCCATGACCGAGACCACCCATCAGATCACCGTCGATGCGCAGGGGTGCATCGGCTGCGGCATGTGCGCCCGCGTCTGCCCCTGCGGCGCCATGCAGGTGGTCGACAAGCAGGCGGTCATCGACTACACGCGCTGCATCAGCTGCGGCATGTGCGCGACCAAGTGCCCCAAGCATGTGATCCGCGACGCGTTCGGCATCTTCGCCGCCGCGCCCGCGCTGTAGGAAGGAGCGTGAACCATGGCCAAGCAACCGGTGAGCTACACCTTCACCGTCAACGGCGTCGAGCGCACGGTGGGCGAGAAGAAGCCCCTGCTGCGCTACCTGCGCGACGACCTGCATATCCACTCCGCGAAGGACGGCTGCTCCGAGGGCGCCTGCGGCACCTGCACGGTGCTCGTGGACGACCGCGCCGTGAAGGCCTGCGTGCTCACGACCGAGCTCGCCGCCGGTCGCGACATCGTGACCGTGGAGGGCCTGCCCGCGCGCGAGCAGGAGGCGTTCGTCTACGCGTTCGGAGCCGTGGGCGCCGTCCAGTGCGGCTTCTGCATCCCCGGCATGGTGATGGCGGGCGCCGGCCTCGTCCATCACGTGCCCGATCCCACCGAGGATCAGATCAAGGAGGCCATCAAGGGCAACGTGTGCCGCTGCACCGGCTACAAGAAGATCATCGAGGGCATCGCCCTCGCCGCCGCCATCCTGCGCGGCGACGCCGAGATCGATCCCGAGCTGGAGCGCGGCGACAGGTACGGCGTGGGCGAGCGCGCCTTCCGCGTGGACGTGCGCCGCAAGGTGCTCGGCTACGGCAAGTACCCCGACGATATCGACGAGACCGATTTCCCCGACCTCGCCTATGCGAGCGCGGTGCGCTCCAAGTACCCGCGCGCCCGCGTGGTCAAGATCGATGCGGACAGGGCCCGCGCCCTGCCCGGCGTGCTCGCGGTCCTCACGGCGGCCGACGTTCCCGTGAACGCGGTCGGCCACCTCATCTACGACTGGGACGTCATGATCGCCGAGGGCGACATCACGCGCTGCGTGGGCGACGCCATCGCGCTCGTGGTCGCCGAGGACATGGCAACCTGCGAGCGGGCCAAGAAGCTCGTCAAGATCACCTACGAGGAGCTCGATCCGGTGCGCAGCATCGACGAGGCCCGCGCCGAGGGCACCCCGAGGCTGCACGACAGGTTCCTCGCGTTCGGAAACTGGGTCGAGCTCGAGAACAACATCTGCCAGCAGCGCCACGTGGTGCGCGGCGACGCGGCGACCGCGCTGGCGGGTGCCGCCCACAAGGTGACGCGCACGTTCAGCACGCCGTTCACCGAGCACGCGTTCCTGGAGCCCGAGTGCGCCGTGGCCTTCCCCTACAAGGGCGGCGTCAAGGTGTGCTCGACCGACCAGGGCGCCTACGACTCCCGCAAGGAGATCGCCCACATGTTCGGCTGGGATGCCACGCCCGAGCGCGTGGTCGTGGAGACCATGCTCGTCGGCGGCGGCTTCGGCGGCAAGGAGGACGTGTCCGTCCAGCATCTGGCGGCGCTCGCCGCCATGGCCGTCGACCGCCCGGTCAAGTGCCGCATGACGCGCCAGGAGTCCATCAACTTCCATCCCAAGCGCCACGCCATGGAGGGCACGTTCACGCTCGGCTGCGACGAGGACGGCATCTTCGTCGGCCTCGACTGCGAGATCAACTTCGACACCGGCGCGTACACGTCGCTGTGCGGCCCGGTGCTCGAGCGCGCCTGCACGCACTCGGTCGGCCCGTACCGCTACCAGAACACCGACATCCGCGGATACGGCTGGTACACGAACAACCCGCCGGCCGGCGCGTTCCGCGGCTTCGGCGTGTGCCAGAGCGAGTTCGCGCTCGAGATGCTCATCAACCTGCTGGCCGAGGAGGTCGGCATCAGCCCGTGGGAGATCCGCTACCGCAACGCCATCGAGCCGGGCGAGGTGCTTCCCAACGGCCAGATCGCGGACTGCTCCACGGCGCTCAAGGAGACCCTGCTCGCCGTGAAGGACGTCTTCGACGCCCATCCGGGCCATGCCGGCATCGCCTGCGCCATGAAGAACGCCGGCGTGGGCGTCGGCCTGCCCGATGCGGGCCGCTGCAAGATCCGCGTGGAGGAGGGGCGCGCCGTGGTGTACTCGGCGACCTCCGACATCGGCCAGGGCTGCAACACCGTCTTCCTGCAGGACGTCGCCGAGGCGACGGGGCTGCCGCTGTCCTGCATCGCCAACGGCGAGTGCTCGACCGAGAACGCGCCGGACTCCGGTACGACCTCCGGTTCGCGCCAGACGCTGATCACCGGCGAGGCCGTGCGCGGCGCCGCCTTCCTGCTGCGCGACGCCATGCTCGCCGCCGAGGCGGGCGACGAGGTGCCGACTGAGCCCGTGGTCGCCCACGGCGACGGCTTCATCGTGGAGTACGCGGACGGCACGCCCTACCAGGGCCCCGGCTCCGCGGTGCACCCCGCGGACCCGACCACCTCGCTGGCCGAGCTCGAGGGACGCGAGTTCTCCTACGAGTACCTCGAGAAGACCGACAAGCTGGGCGCCGACGTGCCCAACCCCAAGAGCCATGTGGCATACGGCTACGCCACGCACGTCGTCATCCTCGACGACGAGGGCCGCGTGACCGAGGTCCACGCCGCGCATGACTCGGGCAAGGTCGTGAACCCCATCGCCATCCAGGGACAGATCGAGGGCGGCGTGCTCATGGGCATGGGCTACGCGCTTACCGAGGACTTCCCGCTGAAAGACGGCGTCCCCCAGGCGAAGTTCGGCACGCTCGGGCTGTTCCGCTCCACGGACATCCCCTATATCGACGCGATCTACGTCGAGAAGGACGAGCTTCTGCCCGTCGGCTACGGGGCCAAGGGCATCGGCGAGATCGCCACGATCCCCACGGCGCCCGCCGTCGCCGGCGCGTACTACGCGCTCGACGGCACGTTCCGCACCAAGCTGCCGCTCGAGGGGACCTTCTACAGCCGGTAGCCCTCCGGGCCCCGCCCGGGGCCGATGCGCGTGCGGACGGGAGCGGTTCCGGATGCCGTGCGCGGGGGAGGGGCAGGCCTGCGACATCGAGGCGCCCGCCGGGGACGGTCCCGGCGGGCGCCTTCGCGTCCGGCGACAGGGGCGGGCCGCGTCCCGCGCTGCGCCCGTCCCCCGCGGCCGGACGGGGCCGCGACCGGTCCGGCCCGCCGATTCGCTATCATGGTGCCAGCGATCGGGAGGGAGGCCCGCCATGCCGTTTTCCATCGTGCGCGACGACATCGCCCGCGTCGAGGCGGATGTGCTCGTGAACGCCGCTAACGAGCGCCTCGCGCCCGGAGGGGGCGTGTGCGGGGCGCTGTTCGCCGGGGCGGGGTACGACCGCATGGCCGAGGCCTGCGCGCGCATCGGCGGCTGCCCGACCGGGCGCGCGGTCGTCACCCCCGGGTTCGATCTGCCGTGCCGCTGGGTCGTCCACGCGGTGGGGCCCGTGTGGCGCGGCGGCTCCCATGGCGAGCGCGACGCCCTGCGCAGCTGCTACCGCAGCGTGTTCGCCGAGGTCGAGCGGCTCGGGGCGCGGTCGGTGGCGTTCCCGCTGATCTCCGCGGGGATCTACGGGTACCCGCCTGCGGAGGCGCTCGCGGTGGCGCGGGAGGAGACGGCCGCCTTCCTGGAGCGCGCGGAGGACGTGCAGGCGACGCTCGTGGTCTTCAGCCGCGATGTCATACGCGCCGGGGCGGGCCTGCTCGACGGCCTGCGCGCCTTCATCGACGACGCCTACGTGGAGGCGAGCCCCTTCCGCCGCCGGACCCCGCAGGAGGGGGCGGTCCTCCTCTCGGATTCGCAGATGCCCCCGCTCCCCGCTCCCGGGATGCCTGCCCCGGACCTCCTGGCGCCTGCCCCGGCCGCGTCCGCGGAGCCTCCCGCACCGGCGGCCGCGGCCCCCATGGCGTCGATGTCGGCCCCGCGCGACCTGTCGGACCTGCTCGACCATCTGGACGAGTCCTTCTCGACGACGCTGCTCGCCCTCATCGACGCCCGCGGCCTCACCGACGCGCAGGTCTACAAGCGCGCCAACATCAGCCGCCAGCTGTTCTCCAAGATCCGGTCGAACCCCGCGTACCGGCCCACCAAGCCCACGGCCGTCGCCCTCGGCGTGGCCCTCGGCCTCACCCTGGACGAGCTGCGCGACCTGCTCGCCCGCGCCGGCTTCGCCCTGTCGCGCAGCAGCAGGTTCGACGTGATCGTCGAGTTCTACGTGGCCCGCGGGGTCTACGACATCTTCCGCATCAACGAGGCCCTGTTCGCCTACGACGAGCAGCTGCTGGGCTCCATCTGAGGCCCCCGCGCCCCCGTCTCATGACAGATGGGTCAGGTGTGACGGCTCCCGCTGCCATCCGCGCCCCCGTCTCATGACAGATGGGTCAGCCCCGCCGCCCCCGCCGCCGCGAGGGGGCGGATGTCCCCTGGCGGTTTACCTTCCGCCGCTCCTGCCCCGGTAGCCTTCAGGGTGTCAGAAGGATCCGACACCGAGGAGGAGACCATGAAGCGGATCGAGTTCAAAAACGGGACGAAGACGACGGGGAGCGGGCGCGCGGACGAGGGGAGGCGCACTGCGGCGGGCGCCCGCCCGGCAGGCGACGGCGCCCCCGAGCAGGCGAGGCCGCAGGAGGACTTCCGGACCGAGATCGTCTTCATCCTCGACGCGAGCGGCTCCATGGGAGGGCTCGAGGACGATACCGTCGGCGGCTTCAACAGCATGCTCGACGAGAACCGGGACGAGCCGGGCGAGGCGGTGGTCTCCACCATCCTGTTCAGCGACGGGAGCCGCGTGCTGCACGACCGCATCGACATCCGCGAGGTGCCCGCGCTCACGCGCGCCCAGTACCGCTGCCGCGGGTGCACCGCGCTGCTGGATGCGGTGGGTGGGGCCATCGAGCACACGGACCTCGTGCAGCGCGTCCAGCCGGAGGGCTACCGCGCCGACCGCGTGCTGTTCGCGATCACGACCGACGGCATGGAGAACGCGAGCCGGCGCTACACCTACGACCGGGTGAGGCGCCTGATCGAGTCGCATCGCGAGCAGGGATGGGAGTTCCTGTTCATCGGCGCGAACATCGACGCCGCCGCCGAGGCGGGCAGGATCGGCATCCCGCGCGAGAACGCCGCGGACTACCTGGCCGATCGCCGCGGGACCGGGGTCGTCTTCGAGGCGATGTCGCGCGCGGTGTGCGACGTCCGCATGGCGGCCCCGTCGGCCCCGATGCCGACGGCCTGGCGCGCGGGCATCGACGAGGACATGCGGGCCCGCGGCCGC
>NZ_JAQECM010000034.1:16406-25023 GCF_027669965.1 Candidatus Collinsella stercoripullorum
CCGCCGCGGCCGCTCGTAGGCGCCGCACGCCGCACGGGGCCCGCCCGGGCCGCGCGCCCCGTGCCGGGCGCATGGCGCGTCCGCGCACGGGGCATAATCGGGTCATCCGGCACGACGCGGAACGGAGGCGCGCGGCGTGCACCGGCCGCGCGGCGGGCGCGCGGGACGGGCGCTTCCGATGCGGGGCGGGGGAGGTGCGCGATGGCCATCTGGGTCACAGGGGACGTGCACGGCGGCATCGACATCGCGAAGCTGTCCGGCAGGCGCTGGCCGGAGGGGCGCGGCCTGACCCGCGACGACCTCCTGATCGTCTGCGGGGATTTCAGCATGCCGTGGAGCGGGTCGAACGAGGAGCGCTGGTGGCTCGCCTGGCTCGAGGGCCGGCCGTGGACCACGCTGTTCGTCGACGGCAACCACGAGTGCTTCCCGTACCTCGCGGAGCTCCCGGTCAGCGAGCGCTGGGGAGGCGAGGTCCAGGTGTACCCGGAGTACCCGCACATCGTCCATCTCATGCGCGGCCAGGTGTACGAGCTGGGCGACGGGGGCGGGCGGGACCCCGTCCGCGTGTTCGCCATGGGCGGGGCGGCCAGCCACGACCGGGAGTACCGTACGGAGGGCTGGGATTGGTTCGCCGAGGAGATGCCCGGCCCCGACGAGCTCGCCGAGGCGGAGGCCCGCCTCGGCGCGGCGGGATGGGACGTCGACCTCGTGGTCTCGCACTGCTGCTCGGCCCGGATGCTGCCGTCGGCGCTCGCCGCCGCCGGGGTGTCGGATGCGCGCCGGCACCCCGACGCCCTGAACGCGTGGTTCGACGCCCTCGAGGACCGGCTCGCCTACGGCCTGTGGTGCTTCGGGCACTACCACGCCGACGCGCGGCTCGACGGGAGGCATCGGCTGCTGTACCGGGATATCGTGCGCGTCGCGTGAGCGCGGCGGGCTCGTCCGGGCCCGCCGGCGGGCGCCGGGGCGGGTCCGCTCAGGCGCCCTGTCCCGAGCGCAGGATCCTCTCCATCGCGCGGCCGCGTGCGAGCTCGTCGATGAGCTTGTCGAGGTAGCGGGCGTCGCGCTCGACCGGGTCCGCGAGGGCGGCCACGTCGATCCCGCACACCTTGCCGGTGATGAGGAAGCGGTCGGGGTTCATGCGCGGGGCCTCGGCGAAGAGCGTCTCATAGTCGACCCCGCGCTCGACCTGGCGCTCGATGTCGGCGCGATCGTAGCCGGTGAGCCAGGTGATGATGAGGTCGACCTCCTCGCGCGTGCGGCCGCGGCGCTCGGCCTTGCCGACGAGCAGCGGGTAGACCTTCGCGAACGAGAGCTTGGCGATAGGGGTGCGGGGCATGGGAGGTCCCTTCCGTCGGGTGCGCTGACGGCCCCATCGTAGCGCACCGGGGCGCGGCGCCAAGGGAGGCGCTCGGGGACGGGGGGGCCGCGCGGCACGGGGCGCTCGGGGACGGGATGGCCCTCGCGGCACGGCCGCCTGCGACGCGGCGTTAGGGGATGGGTTCGGGATTCGGGGCGTCCTGCCCCGTGTCGCCCCCGCCGGCGCCGCCCCCCCGCGCCGAACAAAGCGAGGGCCCCGGCGCTGCGCCGGGGCCCTCGGGGCGTCCCTGGAGGCGAAGCCCGGATTCGAACCGGGGGTAAAGGCTTTGCAGGCCTCTGCCTTACCACTTGGCCACTTCGCCGATATGAAAAGAGCCGATTCGAGTAAAACCGGCTCCCTGCATGCGATGGAGCGGACAACGGGGCTCGAACCCGCGACCCCAACCTTGGCAAGGTTGTGCTCTACCAACTGAGCCATGTCCGCTTGCGAGGATGTACTATACGCGAATCGGCATCCGTGCGCAAGCCCCCTCAACCTCTCCACAATCGGCTGCGCGGAGGGGGCCGGTGCCCGGGGAGGGCAGGGGCGCCCCAACCGGCCCGCATTGGGAAAATAGTGCCTGTCACTTTTTTCCCACTTGGGAAATAAGTGACAGGCACTATTTTCCCGCCGCCTTCTCGCCCGCGAAGGGTCATCCCTCCTCCTGCAGGCCTTTCGCCTCGTCGAGGTAGCTGTAGAAGCTGTACTTGGAGATCCCGAAGAACTCGCAGGCCTTCTGGCTCGACTTGCTGATGAGGAACGCGCCGCGCCGGTCCAGAAAGCCGATCGCCCGCACGCGCTCCTCCTTGGTCATGAGCGAGGCGGGCTTGCCCACCACCTGCTCGCATTCGCGGAACAGGTCGTCGAGGAGGTCGCCGATGTTCTTGGTGATGGGCTCGGGCTCGGTCGCCCCCGCATCGCCGCAGCCGATCAGGGCGCCGAGCGCGCCGGAGAAGGCCTTCATGAGCGTGATGTCGAAGTTGATCGCCAGGATCCCGCGCGGCCAGCCCGCCTCGTCGCGGATGAACACGGTGCTCGATTTGAGCAGCTTGCCGTCGGAGGTCTTGGTGAGGTAGGGCGGCCGGTCCTCGAGGGCGTCGGGCGCCCCCTGGAGCGCCTCGAGCACCACATGGCTCGGTCCGTCCCCCAGCCGGCGCCCGCTGATGTGGCCGTTCTCGATCGCGACGATGGAGTGGTCGAGGTCGTCCGCCTCGAGGTCGTGGACGACGATCTCGCAGTTGGGGCCGAACTGCAGCGCGAGGCTGCGGGCGAGGCGCCGGTAGAACTCGATCTGCGCTGGTGACATGGCGCTCCTTCCAAACTTTTTGTTAGGTTTATCCTGCCACATCGACCCCATCTCTACAAACGGGCAAGAAAACTACCGTTTATCGACGTATTCTTACCGTTCAGCAGACCTGACATTCTGTCTGGACAACGCGGGTTCCCCTGTGATAAAACTGCTATAGCAAAACTTTTTGTTTGGTCCTCAGATAAAAGTTCAGCTTCCGGCCAAAACCGACCGCCGGGGCGGGCGCGTATCCGCGGGCCAGGCAAAGGAGCGGCAAAGGAGAGCAAGACAGCATGGCCGAGAAGATCAAATGGGTCGCGAACAACATGCCCGGAAGCGATGACGCCCACCTGGGCATCATGTCGCTTGAGAACGTGCGCTGCGCCCGCGCGTTCCACGAGAGCTTCCCGCAGTACGACGTCACCCCGTTGGCGAAGCTCGACGCCCTGGCGTCGGATCTGGGGCTGGCCAACCTCGCGGTGAAGGACGAGAGCTACCGCTTCGGCCTCAACGCCTTCAAGGTGCTCGGGGGCTCCTTCGCCATGGCGAACTACATCGCGGGCAAGACCGGGCGCCCCATCGCCGAGACCACCTACGACTACCTCACGGGCGACGAGCTCGCGCGCGACTTCGGCCAGGCGACCTTCTTCACCGCCACCGACGGCAACCACGGCCGCGGCGTGGCCTGGGCCGCCAACAAGCTCGGCCAGAAGGCCGTCGTGCACATGCCCAAGGGCAGCGTGAAGAGCCGCTTCGACAACATCGCCGCCGAGGGCGCCGAGGTGACCATCGAGGACGTCAACTACGACGAGTGCGTGCGCATGGCCGCCGCCGAGGCCGACGCCTGCGAGAACGGCGTCATCGTCCAGGACACCGCCTGGGACGGCTACGAGGAGATCCCCTCCTGGATCATGGAGGGCTACGGCACCATGGCGAGCGAGGCGGCCGAGCAGTACGCCGCCGCGGGCGTCGAGCGCCCCACGCACGTCTTCGTGCAGGCCGGCGTGGGCAGCCTCGCGGGCGCCGTGGTGGGCTACTTCGCCAACCTGTTCCCCGACAACCCGCCCGTCTTCGTGGTGATGGAGGCCGACGAGGCCGCGTGCCTGTACAAGGGCGCGGTCGCGGGCGACGGCGAGCCGCGCATCGTGGACGGGGACATGCCCACGATCATGGCGGGCCTCGCCTGCGGCGAGCCCAACACGCTCGGCTGGGACATCCTGCGCAACCACGTCTCCGTGTTCGTCGCCTGCCCCAACTGGGTCGCGGCGAAGGGCATGCGCGTGCTGGGCGCCCCGCTGCCCGGAGACCCGCGCGTGATCTCGGGCGAGTCCGGCGCCGTGGGCGCGGGCCTCATCACCACCCTCATGGAGTCCGACGAGTACGCCGACCTGCGCGAGGCCATCGGCCTCACCCAGGAGAGCTCGGTGCTCATGTTCTCCACCGAGGGCGACACGGACCCGGTCAACTACCGCAAGGTCGTCTGGGACGGCGCTTACCCCGCCGAGTAAAAGGCGTCGCGAAGCGACGCGCCATCTTCCCTTTATGCAACGAGAGAGGGTGGCAGATCGATTGAGTTGCAGTCCGATTGTCCGCCGCACCGGACGCTGAGGAGAAACCGGCTGTGCGAGGGAGGCCCCATATGCCTCCGCGCGCAGTTCCGCAGCGCGAAGCGCGAGGATGTTTGAGCACGGAGGCATATGGGGCCTCCCGCCCGCCCGAAACGTCCATCAACATCCGAAGAGAGGATTCGATCCCCATGACCAAGGAACTCGATTTCGACGCCATCAAGCAAGCAGCCGCCGCCTACGGCCCCGACATGACCGCCTTCCTGCGCGCCATGATCAGCCATCCGTCCGAGTCCTGCGAGGAGGGCGAGGTCGTCGCCTGCATCAAGGCCGAGATGGAGAAGCTGGGCTTCGACAAGGTCGAGGTCGACGGCCTCGGCAACGTCATCGGCTGGATGGGCGAGGGCGACAAGATCATCGCCATCGACTCCCACATCGACACCGTGGGCATCGGCAACCGCGACAACTGGACCCACGACCCCTACGAGGGCTATGAGGACGACGAGGTCATCTACGGCCGCGGCGGCTCCGACCAGGAGGGCGGCATGGCCTCCGCCACCTACGCTGCCAAGATGATGAAGGATATGGGGCTCATCCCCGAGGGCTACAAGATCATGGTCGTCGGCTCCGTCCAGGAGGAGGACTGCGACGGCATGTGCTGGCAGTACATCGTCAACAAGTACTTCGACGGCCCGGAGGACGCCCGCGAGAAGATCGAGTTCGTGATCTCCACCGAGCCCACCGACGGCGGCATCTACCGCGGTCACCGCGGCCGCATGGAGATCCGCGTCGACGTCCACGGCGTGTCCTGCCACGGCTCCGCCCCCGACCGCGGCGACAACGCGATCTACAAGATGGCCGACATCATCTCCGACGTCCGCGCCCTCAACAACAACGGCTGCGACGAGTCGACCTCCATCAAGGGCCTCGTCAAGATGCTCGACCCGAAGTACAACCCCGAGCACTACATGGACGCCCGCTTCCTGGGCCGCGGCACCTGCACCGTCTCCCAGATCTTCTACACGAGCCCCAGCCGCTGCGCCGTGGCCGACTCCTGCGCCATCTCCATCGACCGCCGCATGACCGCCGGCGAGACCTGGGACTCCTGCCTGCAGGAGATCCGCGACCTGCCCGCCGTCAGGAAGTACGGCGAGGACGTCGAGGTCTCCATGTACATGTACGACCGCCCGAGCTGGAAGGGCACCGTCTACGAGACCGAGGCCTACTTCCCGACCTGGATCAACGCCGAGGACGCCGCCCACGTGCAGGCGCTCGTCGACGCGCACCGCGCCCTGTACGGCGACGAGCGCATCGGCGTCGAGCAGTCCATGGACAAGCGCGCCGGCCGCCCGCTGACCGACAAGTGGACCTTCTCCACCAACTGCGTGTCCATCCAGGGCCGCTACGGCATCCCCTGCGTCGGCTTCGGCCCGGGCGCCGAGAGCCAGGCGCACGCCCCCAACGAGGTCACCTACAAGCAGGACCTCGTGACCTGCGCCGCGCTCTACACCGCCGCGCTCAACCTGTACGACGAGTCCAAGAAGACCGGCGACGTCACCGTCTTCCGCGCCGGCGCCACGGACAACGACATCAAGTAGGAGACAGGCGGCGGGAAAAAAGTGACAGGCACTTTTTTCCCGCGCGGGACAGAGGGGGCGAACCTGCCCCCGCCCCGCAACGACCCGTGATGTATCCATCAAGAACCGAAAGGATTCAAAATGGCCAAGTCCTTCGACGAGATCCTCGACAGCCTCAAGGGCCTCGACTACGCCGGCATGTACGGCTCCGACTTCCTGCACACCTGGGACAAGACCACCGACGAGCTCCGCGCCCTCTACGCCGTGGCCGCGGCGCTGCGCAACCTCCGCGAGCGCAACATCTCCCCACGCATCTTCGACTCGGGCCTCGCCGTGTCGCTGTTCCGCGACAACTCCACCCGCACCCGCTTCTCCTTCTCCAAGGCCACGAACCTGCTCGGCATGCAGCTGCAGGACCTCGATGAGAAGAAGTCGCAGATCGCCCACGGCGAGACCGTCCGCGAGACCGCCACGATGATCTCCTTCATGGCCGACGTCATCGGCATCCGCGATGACATGTACATCGGCGCCGGCGACGCCTACATGGCCGAGGTCGCCGAGTCCGTGGCCGAGGCCTATGCCGACGGCGTGCTCGACCACCGCCCGACCCTCATCTCGCTGCAGTCCGACTCCGACCACCCGACCCAGTCCTCCGCCGACCTGCTCTACCTCATCGAGGAGTTCGGCGGCCTGGAGAACCTCCGCGGCAAGAAGGTCGCGGTGACCTGGGCCTACTCGCCGTCCTACGGCAAGCCGCTGTCTTGCCCGCAGTCGCTCATCTCGCTGCTGCCGCGTTTCGGCATGGACGTCACGCTCGCCCACCCCGAGGGCTACGACCTCATGGGCGACCGCGTCGAGGCCGCCCGCGCCTACGCCGCCGAGTCCGGCGCCACCTTCAAGCAGGTGAACACCATGGAGGAGGCCTTCGAGGGCGCCGATATCGTCATCCCCAAGAGCTGGGCCCCCTACGCCGCCATGGAGCGCCGCACCAAGCTGTACGCCGAGGGCGACGACGCCGGCATCGCCGCGCTCGAGCAGGAGCTGCTCGCCCAGAACGCCACCCATATGGACTGGTGCTCCACCCGCGAGCTCATGGCCAAGACCGCTCACGGCGACGACACGATCTACATGCACCCGCTGCCGGCCGACATCTCCGGCGTGTCCTGCGAGCACGGCGAGGTCATGGCCGACGTCTTCGACATGCACCGCGTGGGCATGTACAAGGAGGCCAGCTACAAGCCGTACGCCATCGCGGCCATGATCTTCCTGCAGAAGGTCAAGAACCCCGTCGAGACCCTGCGCGCCCTCGAGCAGCGCGGCGCCGACCGCTGGTTCCAGGCGTAGGCGGATCCGCTGCCCTGGGAAAATAGTGCCTGTCACTTTTTTCCCAGGGCGGACCGCTTCCGCAGCCCTAACGTTCGATCCCGCTTGCCCGGGTGGCTGCGCGCTGAGCGCGTCGCCCGGGCATCGCCGTTTCGAGCGGCGCCGCGCGCGCCGCTTCCGAGAAGAGAGAGGTGCCGAAATGTCCAAGCGCATCGTCGTGGCGCTCGGCGGCAACGCCCTGGGTTCCAACCTCCCCGAGCAGATGGCCGCCGTCAAGATCACCGCCCGCGCCATCGTCGACCTCATCGAGGAGGGAAACGAGGTCGTCATCGTCCACGGCAACGGCCCCCAGGTGGGGATGATCGCAAACGCCATGGCCGAGCTCACCCGCTCCGACCCGGACCGCTACATCCCCTGCCCGCTGTCGGTCTGCGGCGCCATGAGCCAGGGCTATATCGGCTACGACCTGCAGAACGCCCTGCGCGAGGAGATGCTCGACCGCGGCATGGACCGCGGCGTGGCGACCGTCCTCACCCAGATCCAGGTCGACCCCGCCGACCCCGCGTTCGACGAGCCCACCAAGCCCATCGGCCCGTTCATGAGCGAGGAGGAGGCGTCGCAGCTCGAGCGCGACCGCGGCTACCGGTTCATGCACGACGAGCGGCGCGGCTACCGGCGCGTCGTGGCGAGCCCCAAGCCCGTCTCCATCGTCGAGCTGGGCACCATCTCCTCGCTCGTCGCGGCGGACCACGTGGTGGTGTGCTGCGGAGGCGGCGGCATCCCGGTCGTCCCCACCGAGGGCAACCACCTGAAGGGCGCCGCGGCCGTCATCGACAAGGATTTCGCGGCCGAGAAGCTCGCCGAGCAGCTCGACGCCGACACGCTCGTGATCCTCACCGCGGTCGAGAAGGTCGCCGTGGGATTCGGGACCGATCATGAGGAGTGGCTCGACTCCCTCACCCCCGAGCGCGCCGCCGAGCTCGCCGCGGCGGGCGAGTTCGGGACGGGCTCGATGCTGCCCAAGGTGCAGGCGGCGTCCGCCTTCGTCGAGAGCAAGGAGGGGCGCACCGCGCTCATCACCCTGCTCGAGAAGGCCTCCGACGGCCTGGCCGGCAGGACCGGCACCACGATCGCGCGCGCCTGACGCGCCGAACCGCTTGCGGGGCGCCCCTGTCCGGGCGCTCCGCTTTGCTATGGTTGGGTCGTCCCGCGTGCGGGCGCACGCGCATCCGCCGGCGGCGGCGCGCGGGGGCGGACGGGCCATGCGGGCGCGAAGGGAGGCGGCCATGAGGATCGGATGCGTGCTGATGGCGTCGGGCGAGGGGCGGCGCTTCGCCGCGGCGGCGGGCCCCGGCGCGCCGATGAAGCTGCTCGCCCCGCTCGCCGGAGCGCCCCTCGTCGTGCGCACGGCTCGCTCCGTGCCCCCCGCCTTCGAGCTCGTCGCCGCGACGCGCTGGCCCGACGTCGCCGCGGCGCTCGCCCCGCTCGGCGTCCGCATCGCGGT
>NZ_JAQECM010000035.1:0-24956 GCF_027669965.1 Candidatus Collinsella stercoripullorum
GAGAACGTGACCTTCACCGCGACGTGGGAGGCCAAGCAGGACGCCTTCTACACCGTCCACTACATGCTCGACGGCACCAACACCGAGCTGGCTCCTGCAAAGACGGTCAATGACCTGACGTATGATCAGGAGTACACCGAGACCGCTATCGCGATTCCCGGCTACACCCTTAAGAGCGATGCTGAGCAGACTGTCACCGCCGGCTACGAGAAAAACGAGATCACCTTCTGGTACACCGCCAACACCGATACTGAGTACAAGGTCGAGCACTGGTTCCAGAACGTTGACGGGGACGGTTACACTCAGAGCGACGAGTATCCTAACGAGACGCTCGAGGGCACAACCGATACCATGACTGCGGCTGTTGCGAAGCAGGTTGAGGGCTTCACGGCTCAGGACATCGTGCAGCAAACCATCGCTGGGGATGGATCTACCGTCGTCAAGATCTACTACAACCGCAACACCTATACGGTGACGTATGAGATCACCGGTTCGTTCTTCGCGAACCCGGCGTACCAGGTTGTCGAGAACGTGCGCTATGGCGCCGAGCTCAGCCTCATCACGGACGATATGTCTCAGGATGGGTACACCTGGAGCGGTTGGTCCGGGCTTCCTGAGACCATGCCCGCGCACAACGTCGTCGTTTCCGGTAGCTATCTGATGAACATCGACGGTTCCCGGATCAAGGTCTCCGATCCCGCTCCCGTCGTTTACGACGGCGGTCAGCACAAGTGGGAGCCTGTTGTTACCGACGCTTCCGGCAAGACTCTGACCCCAGGCACCGACTACACGGTCTCCTACAGTGATGACGATGACTTCGTCAACGTCGATGACAACATCACGGTCACCATTACCGGCATCGGCAACTACACCGGTTCGGTCGACAAGACCTATCAGATCACGCCCGACGAGGCTCTGCTGGTTGTCGGCGACAGCTCCAAGGTCTACGGCACCGACGACCCCGACGGCTACAATGGCTTCACCGCTATGCTCGACGATCAGGGTACGCCGCTCCACACCAACGTTCTGACCGGTGAGCTCGACACGCTTGGCGACGTGACCGTCGTTCGTCCGGGCATGGGCACCGATGAGAACGTCGACGTCTACGCTGATGCCCTCAACGCTAAGGTTGAGAACGCGAACCCCAACTACACCTACACGGTTGTGCCGGGCGACTTCACCATCATCGCGGCCGATGACAACTCCGTGACCATCGATACCGCAGCCGAGGATCGCTCCAAGGTGTACGACGGCCAGCCGATCACCATCGAGGCGTCTGCTTCTGAGGCCGGCTCCACCCTGCTGTACACGACGAATCCTGATGATCCGGCGAGCTGGTCCACCGAGAAGCCGTCCCTCACCAACGTCGGCACGCTGACCATCTATGTGAAGGCGACCAACCCGAATTACGAGGATTCCGCTGTCGTCAGCGCGACGGTCCAGGTGACCACGGCCACCATCACGGTGACCACGCCCGATGCGGGCAAGGTCTATGACGGCACGCCGCTCACGGCCGAGGGTGAGATCTCCGGCCTCGTCAACGGCGAGACCGCGGGCTTTGATACCACCGGCACGAGGACCGAGGTCGGCTCTGCCGAGAACTCCTATGCGATTACCTTCGCTGCCGACGGCAACGAGTTCACCGCGCAGCAGGGCAACTACACCGTGGATGCGGATCTTGGCACCCTGACGGTGTTCCCGCAGTCCATCGACCCGGACGACCCCGACCCGGAGAACCCCGAGCCCGGCGATCCGGACCCGACCGATCCCGAGACCGAACCCGACCAGCCGTTCTACACCGGCGCCACGGTCGAGTTCCCGGGCGACGTTACCTACAACGGCTCCGAGCAGAAGCAGCCGGTCGTCGTGACCGACGGCCAGGGCAAGGTCCTCACCGAGGGCGTCGACTACACGGTCGACTACTCCGCCGATATGACCAACGTCGGCAAGGTTGACATCACTGTCACGGGCATCGGCCAGTACGCTGGTGAGATCGACGGCAGCTACAAGATCAACCCTGCCGAGCTGACGGTCACCACCGCCTCTGCCTCCAAGATCTACGACGGCACCGCTCTTACCAAGACCGATGGCTACACGGTCGACGGCCTCAAGGGAGACGACCATGTTGCCCTCACGTTCGACGGCCTCCAGCTCGAGGCCGGCCAGAGTGAGAACACCGCCGAGATCGGCCAGTGGATCAACACGGAGGCCGACAACTACACGGTCGAGTATGTCTACGGCACCCTGACGGTGTTCCCGCAGTCCATCGACCCGGACGACCCCGACCCGGAGAACCCCGAGCCCGGCGATCCGGACCCGACCGATCCCGATCCGGAGAACCCCGATCAGCCGTTCTACACCGGCATCCAGATCGACTCCCCGGCTGACATCCCCTACAACGGCGAGGATCAGACGTGGGTCCCGACGGTGACCGACCGGAACGGCAACCCGCTCACCGAGGGTGAGGACTATACGGTGTCCTACAGCACCGATGACCGCACCAACGTCACGGGCGAGATCGTGGTCACCATCACCGGCATCGGCGACTACACCGGCGAGGTCAAGCGCAGCTACCAGGTCACCCCGCTTACCCTGACGGTCACGGCCAACAACCAGACCAAGGTCGCGGGCACGGCCGACCCGGCGCTCACGAGCACCTACACCGGTGCCCTGCCCGGTGAGACCCCCGGCTGGACCGGCACCATCGCCCGCGTCCCGGGCGAGGCCGCCGGAACCTACCAGATCTTCCAGAACACCCTGGGGATCGAGGACAACGGCGCCTTCCTGGCCGGCAACTACACGCTGGTCTTCGTGAACGGCACCCTGACCATCACCGCCGCCCCCGGCGGCGGGGACAACCCGGGCGACGGTGGCGACGACACCCCGACCACGCCGACCACCCCGACGACGCCGACCACGCCCGGCACCACTACGGACGGCGGCACCCCGACGGTGATCGAGGACGCCCCCGAGCAGCCCGAGCCCGAGCAGATCGATGACGACGAGAACCCGCTTGCCGGCCCCTCCGAGAGCATCGACGACGACGGCACCCCGCTCGCGCGCCCGACGCACCAGGATTGCTGGGTCCACTGGCTCATGATCCTCGGCATCATCGTTACCGCCGTCTATGACGTTGTCGTGCTCGCACGTCGCCGCAAGCATACCGGCACGCTCACGTCCTACGAGGACGAAGTGCTCGGTCGCGACAACCGCAACGCCTAATGCAGGAAGGAGTGAGCTGACATGAAGAAGTCCAACGTCATCGTTACCGCGATCATCATCGTCTTTTCGGCCTTTCTGCTGTGGCTGTGGTACTTCCTCGGCCTGAATGCCGTCGACCAGCCGCTGGACCTGATCGTCTCGGTGGTATGGTGGGTCCTGGTTGCCGTCGGCGTGGCCCTGATAATCAAGTTCGAGAAGGATCGACGCCGCAGCATCCGCACCGTGTACGTGGCAGACGGCCGTATGTACAACTCCGAGATCGGGGTGTCTGCGCTGACCCCCGGTGCGCGCATGGCCGACGAGATCGCCACGCGCCTGGCTGCACTGGAGTACGGCTTCGACTGCGAGGAGGCTCCTGAGGCCTACGCATCCGACGGCACTCCCGCTTGGCGCTACGTCGTGCGCACCGAGGAGTTCAGGCCCGCGGACCGCAGCGGCTCCGCGGATGGTTCCGAGATGTGGAAAGGCGAGGTTGTGACCGTCGCTACCGGCGAATCGCGCCGCTTCTCCTCTCGGGATGAGCTCGCGGCTCTGCTCGCATAGGAGGAGCCGCTCCATAGGGATGGTTCGCAGCGCGGCCGGAGCACCTTGCTCCGGCCGCGCTGCCGTTTAGCGATTGTCCGCGACGTGGCCGAAGGCCGGACGGTGCCGCGCGAGTTGGTATGATGGGTGCGATCGGATCGTCCAACGGGTTGGAGTCGTATGGGTCAAAGCAAGCGCCGGCGCACGCAAGCGCTAAAGAGTTTCGGCTTCAACATCGGCATACTCGTCCTCTTCGTGGGCTTCTCGCTCGGCGGCCTTACAGTGCTGCACGATTCCCTGGTGAACAATGCCGATGAGTCCAATGCCGCCCTTTCGCGCTACTATGCTTCGGAATCTGCCAGTAATCTGACGGTCTACGAGACGCTGCTGGATTTTGGGGCCACTTCTGTCGAGGCGCGCGTGTCCGAGGGCAACTCCTGGGCGAATCTCGAGGAATGGGCAAAAAATTACTGTGATCGCTTGCGCACGGTGCTGGCCGATGAGTCACTCAACGTATATGCCGTCATCAACGGACGGGTTCTCACGGTTGGGGAGTGGGTTGCCGATCCGGACTTCGATGTGTCGCAGCGCGAGTGGTACCGCCGCGCGATGGCGCAGCCCGGTGTCACGACGTTTTCGGATGTGTACCGCGATGCTGTCACCGGTCAATACGTCGTGACGGTGGCAAAGCGCTGCGAGGGGGTTGACGCGGTGCTTGCCTTCGATTTGTACCCCGGAAACTTCTCTTTCCATTTCGACATGCTCGAGCTGCCCGAATCGACGTCGCTGTTTCTCTGCGATTCAGCGGGCAATCCCCTCTATATGCGCACCACCATGGGGAACGGTCACAGCGAGGAGGAGGTGAACGGCTACCTGCAGGAGCTCGTCACGCGCATCGATGCCGGCGAGTTTGGGGACGGCGACCTTACGCGTATCATCGATCTGGATGGGCGCGAGCGCGCTGTCAGCTATACCCGCATGGACAACGGTTGGCTCGCAATCGTCACCACGCCCTATAGGACGATCCTGGGCGGCCTGTCATGGGTGCTTACCCTGTTTGCCATCATGGCCGTTGTCTTCATCGCCGCGGCGCTACTTATGACATGGCGCGATGTGCGCCGGGCGGCACGCATGCGGCGCACCGATGACACCGTGCGCGTTCTGGGCAACTCCTACTATGCGATCTACCTTGTTGATTACAAGGCGGGAACCTATGAGATGATCAAGGGCTCCGACTACGTGCGGGGCCGCATCGCCGCGACGGGAGCCTACGACGACCTGATGAGGGCGGCGAGCGAGGTCATCGAGGAGGATACGTTCCGCGAGTTCGAGGAGAGCTTCTCGGTCGACAACATCCGCGAGCTGGTGCAGCGTCGGGTACGAGATTACGGCGGCGACTTCCAGCGTCGCTTCGGCGAGGATTACCGTTGGGTCAACGTGCGCGTGCTCTACGACGAGTCGCTTTCTCCCGATGAGGTGGTGCTGTGCTTCCGCGAGGTCGACAGCGCCAAGCGCCGTCAGCTCCAGGAGCGACGATATCTCGAGGAGGCGCTCGTCACCGCCCAGAGCAGCATGGAAGAGAAGCAGGCGTTCTTCAACAACATGAGCCACGATATGCGAACCCCGCTCAACGCCATCATCGGCTTGTCCGACCTGGCGCGTCGCGAGCTCTCGGACACCGTCAAGGCGGGCCGTTACCTGGAGCGCGTCAAGCGATCGGCAGAGCAGCTGCTGGCGCTCGTCAACGACATCCTCGATATCTCGCGCATGGAAAACGGAAAAATACTGCTTGTAACGCAGCGAATGGACCTGTCCGCGGTGCTGCGGGATGTGGTGGTGCCGTTCGAGATCCAGGCGCGCGAGAGCGGCAAGGAGTTGTCGCTCGCGATTGATATCGACCGAACCTGGGTGCTCGGCGACCCAGTCCGTTTGGGACAAGTGATCAACAACCTGCTGTCCAATGCGCTCAAGTACACCGAGCGCGGAGACGCGATTCGCGTGGAGGTTGAGCAGGAGGGCGAGGGCGACCTGGCGAGCTACCGCATCCGCGTCGAAGACACCGGTATCGGGATGTCCGAGGACTATCTGCCGCACATCTTTGAGATGTACGCCCGCGAACAGCGCTTTGGCGCACCCCAGGCCGTGGGCACCGGTCTTGGCATGCCCATTACCAAGAGCCTGGTGACGCAGATGGGCGGCACCATCGAGGTGGCGAGCAAGCTGGACGAGGGCACGGTCGTGACGGTGGTTCTGCCCCTCGCCACCGCTCCCGACGAGAGCGTCGGCTCGTGTTGCGAGAGCGCAGCGGTTGCCGCCGAGGTGCCCGGGGGCGAGCCGAGGTGCGCTCTGGCGGGCGTGCGCATTCTGCTCGCCGAGGACAACGAGATCAACATGGAGATCGCCTGCGAACAGCTGGCGTTTGCAGGAGCCAAAGTGGATCAGGCGTGGAACGGCTCCGAGGCGGTCGATGCATTCGCGGCATCCGAGCCGGGGACGTTCGATGCGGTACTGCTGGATATGAAGATGCCCGTCATGGACGGCTGCGAAGCGGCCCGTGCCATTCGGGCGCTCTCCCGTCCAGATGCCGCGCGTGTGCCCATCGTGGCCGTGACCGCCAACGCCTTCGCCGAGGATATCGCCGCGACATCGGCGGCGGGCATGGACGCACACGTTTCCAAGCCTATCGATTTCACGCTGCTATGCACTACCCTGCATGATCTGCTCACGCAGCGTAATGGGGAAGGTGATGAGAGATGAGCGGTCGGGCGAGGAGGCATCGGGACGGGGGTGCGGCCGTGCTCCATGAGGCGCCGAGGCCTGATGGGCGCGCCCGTTCGGGGGCGTCCGCTGGTCCTGAGGGATCGGTGCGCTTGCTGCGCTGGTGCGTGGTTGGTCTGCTTGCGCTGTGTGCCGCCGTGTTCTTGGCTGTCACGTTATTTGTGATGCGCAGCAGCGACACCACGATCGACGAGATCAGCGGTGGCTTCATGGAGCAGATGAGCGCGCAGATCCGCCTCAATTTCCAGTCCGAGGTTCGTCTGTACCGTTCCAAGCTCGAGAGCGTCCTGCTTTCGGTTGAGTGCGACGGGGGCGCCACCGGCGCCGAGCGCCGCGCCACGTGCGTTGACGAGGCGAAGCAACGCGGTTTTCGATACGTGGCGATTCTCGATGGCGATGAAACCTCGGTGCTCATGGGTCCCGATCTTGCGCTTGACGGACGCGACGACTTCGTACGCGACACGCTCACGGGTGATGATGTCGTCACCGTGGGAATATCCGACGCCGGGGAGACCATGATCGTGCTGTCCAGGTCTTTGCCGCGCGCTGACGGTTCGGACGAGTCGGGAGGCAACAGGGTCCTCGTCGCCGGCGTGCCGATCGCCGAGGCGGTCGAGGCCCTGTCGCTCGATGTGTCGACAACCGAGGTGTATACCCATATCATCCGTGCAGACGGCAGCTTCATCTTAAACAACAGCAGCAGCCTGCATAACGATTCTTATCTCGAGCTGCTTCGCCTCAATGAGGGGCGACCCGGTATCGCCTACGACATCACCGCAGACCGCCTTAAGGCGATTATGGATGCGGGCGACTGCGCGTTCTACGTGTCCAACATCAACGGCGAGCGCTATGCGAGCTATCTTGCCCCCCTTGAGGGCACCAATTGGTTCATCGTGTCGGTGCTGCCCTTCCGGGTGCTTCGTGACCCCATCGAGGCGCTCGCGTGGAACCTGTTTGCCGCGGGAGCCGTCGGTTGCGTCCTCATCCTGGTCGCACTCGCTTTCGTGCTGACGCGCTATCTGAGGGTTCTCAATGCCCAGATGGACGCGCTGGCGGAGGCGCGTGAGCAGGCGGATGCGGCGAGCAGGGCAAAAAGCGAGTTCCTCTCTAACATGAGCCACGACATCCGTACACCCATGAACGCAATCGTCGGCATGACCAGGATCGCGCGCGATGAGTCGGCTGACGAGGCAACGGTGCGTCGCTGCCTGGATACCATCTCGACATCAAGCACGCACCTGCTTGGGCTAATCAACGACGTTCTGGATATGTCGCGCATCGAAAGCGGCCGATTGGAGTTTGTCTTAGAGCCGGCGCGCTTGACCGATATCGTGCGCGCCGCCGAGGGCGTTATACGTCCTCAGGCCGATGCGCGCGGTCAAGACTTCAAGGTCGAGCTGTGCGGCGTCGCTTGCGATGCGGTGCTTGTCGATCGCACGCGCCTCGGGCAGGTGCTCATCAACTTGCTATCCAATGCGGTCAAGTTCACGCCAGTCGGGGGAAGCGTCTTGCTGGCGGTGGAGCAGCGGTCCTGCATGGAAGGCGCGGGCACCGGTGATGAGACGGGCCAATGTGGCGAGGGGTCGCGCATCGGTCCCGGGGACCTGGTTCGAACGCGTCTTATCGTGCGCGACACCGGCATCGGCATGTCTGAGGAGTTCCAGAGCAAGGTGTTCGGCTCCTTTGAGCGCGAGGACCGCGCCCGCGTGCACCAGACCGAGGGCACGGGGCTGGGCATGGCAATCGTCAAGCGCATCGTGGACGGCATGGGGGGAACCATTGAGGTGCAAAGCCGGGAGGGCGAGGGTACTTGCTTTACGGTCACCCTCGATCTCGCCTACGCTCCGGAGATCGGCGCGCAGGCTGCTGACAGCGGCAAGATATCTCTTGACGGTATGCGGGTGCTGCTTGCGGAGGATAACGATATCAATGCCGAGATCGCCTGCGAGCTGCTGGGCGGTTGCGGAATCGATGTCGCTTGGGTGCGCGACGGCCGCGAGGCCGTTGATGCCTTCTCGGCCTCCGAGTCCGGCTTCTTTGCGGCCGTTCTCATGGATATCCGCATGCCCGTCATGGGGGGGCTACGATGCGGCTCGCGCCATTCGCGGGCTTGATCGCGATGACGCCTCTCGTGTGCCTATCATTGCCATGACGGCAGACGCCTTTGCCGAGGATATCGTCCGAGCGCGGGAGTGCGGCATGGATGCGCACGTGGCGAAGCCGATTGATCTGGACGATCTGCTCTCCGTCCTGCGGAGCTGCTTGACGAAAGGGGGCCGTCCGTGACGGATCGCGGATGCGGGCATTCGCATGCCCGACGCTCTGATGCGCCGGTCAGGAGGCTTGCGGCGGAGTTCAGGCGCCGCCGCGCCTACTTTTCCGATGACTGTCGCGCCATTGCCGATCTCAACCTGCGCAATCTTCGTATCGCCTGCTTGCTGGCGGGATCGCTTGCGGTCCTGCCCATAGCGCTCGTTCCGGGGATGACGCCCGAGCCCGTTCACATCCTTCTGATCGTTGCCTGCGCCCTGGTCGTTGCGGTGTGCCCTTGGGCGCGTCGGACCCTGAGCGGGCGGCCATGGACGGCGGCGGCGTTTTGCGTGGGGAGCCAGCTGATCGTGCTGGCGCTCGTGGCGTACACCGACGGCACGTCGGCGCTTCAGGCGCCGGGCGCGTTCATGCAGGCGGTCTGCGTCGCATGGGCGTCCGTGATCGTGCTTCCGTGGGCGATGCCCGTGGGTGGGGTCATAGTGGCTGAGGCCCTGTACGTGGGGTTGGCCTTCATGTGCAAGGACTTCGTGCTCGCCCAACGCGATCTATATAGCGCGCTTGCGGGCACAAGCGCCTCGGTTGTCGCCTCGCAGCTCGCCACCAACCTGCGGGTTGCCGATTTCGAGGCACGCGAGCGCTTCCGCGATCTGTCGTTACGCGACGGCCTGTTGGGCATCTACAACAAAGGGGCGCTCGTCGCGCTTGCCCAGCGATATTTCGAGTCCGCTTCGCACCGTGTGACCGCATGCATCGTCATGCTCGATATCGACGATTTCAAGACCGTCAATGATCGTTTCGGGCATGATGTCGGCGATGAGGTCTTGCGTGCTATGGCGGACGCCCTGCAGCGTTCTTTCCGCTCTAGCGATGTGGCTGGGCGTTTTGGCGGCGATGAGTTCATGGTGCTCGCGCCCGGCCTCATCGACCGGCGCGTGATCGAGCGCAAGCTCGACGAAGTACGCCTGCGGCTTGAGGAGAGATGTGGGAAGATTATCGGGCGGCGCGTGGGCTGCAGTTCCGGCGCGGTGATCCTGCGTGACGCCGATGCGACCTATGAGGCGGCATTCCGACAGGCAGATGAGGCTCTGTACGCCGCCAAGCGCGCGGGCAAGGCTTGCGCGGAGATCAGGGAGTTCTGCCCGCCCGCGTTTCCATGTGAGCGCCGGATGGGGGAGGGCGATGGTGAAACGTCGCCTTGCAATAGGGGGGAAGTTATTTGATGAAGCCGGTTGGCGCTGCTACGGGCAGGATCCTGGTCGTCGATGACGAGGAGATAAACCGCTTGATCCTGGCGAATCTGTTCGGGGGGACCTACGAGGTTGACGAGGCCGCTAACGGCCGCGAGGCGCTCGAAATGATCGAGGCCGATCCCGAGCGCTACATTGCGGTGCTGCTCGATGTCATGATGCCGGTGCTCGATGGCATTGAGGTACTCAGGCATTTGGCTCCCACAGGTTACATGGGGCGGGTGCCGGTGTTTCTCATCACGGCCGAGCGCGGCAATGCCGTCATGGAGGAGGCCTATTCGCTGGGTGTCATGGATTCCATCGGCAAGCCCATCGTTCCCTATGCGGTGATGAAACGAGTCCAGTCCGTCGTGGAGCTGTTCGAGGCCCGAAAACGCCTGTCTCGCACCGTCGAGGACCAGCGCTTGCAGCTGCTCGATCGCGCCGAGCAGATCATAGAGCTCAACCGCGGCATGATCGAGTCACTATCCGCTGCCATCGAATTTCGCAATGGCGAGAGCGGCGATCACGTGCAGCGCATCCATGACATTACCAAGCTTATGCTTACCCAAACCCATCTTGGTGACGGGCTGTCCTCCGAGGACATCGATGACATCGCGCTTGCTGCGATCATGCACGATGTGGGCAAGATCGCCATCCCGGATGCCATATTGTGCAAACCGGGGCGGCTTACACCCGAGGAGTTCGAGGTCATGAAGACCCATACGGTGCAGGGAGCCGAGCTGCTCGCACGCATTCCGCAGATGCGTAGCATGGGCGCCTATCGCTACGCCGTTGATATCGCACGGCATCATCATGAGCGCTGGGATGGGCGCGGGTACCCCGATGGGCTCGCAGGCGATCAGATCAGCATCTGGGCGCAGGTGGTGAGTCTGGCGGACGTATATGACGCGCTGACAAACAAGCGCGTGTACAAGGCGGCGTTCACGCGGGAGGAGTCGCTGAGGATGATCCGCGACGGCGAGTGCGGGGTATTCAACCCTGATTTGCTTGCTTGCTTTTTTGAGGTGGAGCCGCAGATATGTGCGCTGTACGAACGAAGGACGGCCGTCGCGTCGAAGCCCGGAAGTCCGGAGGCCGGCGCGGACGTGATGGGAAAGTGATCATGGATAACGAGAAGCTTAAAGCCGCTGGGATCGACGTCGACGATGCGCTCGCTCGTCTGATGGGAAGCCAGGCGCTATTGGAGCGCCTGCTGGGAAAGTTCACCGCCGATCAGAACATGGCGCGCCTTGAGGACGCCGCGGCGTCAGGGGATGCCGCATCCGGGTTCGAGGCCGCGCACGCGCTCAAGGGCGTATGCGGCAACCTGTCCATGACGAGGTTGTTCGAGCTCACGTCTCGTCAGTGCGATCTGTTCCGCTCCGGCGACGCTGTTTCGGCCTTTGCGCTCGTCGGGGATGTGAGGGCAGCTTACGACGCGGCACTTGCAGCCATCGCCGATTAGCGCTTTGCCGTGACCGCGCATGGGCCGACGCGCTGCGCGGCGATTCGCCGCCGTGCCGCATGACGGATTCGCCCATGCGGCACGATGCCAAGAGCTCCCCGCCCTGTTCGCGGCGGACGCTCGGCGGGGGCAGGGAGCTTGAGGGCGGCATGGATTTAATGAAAGCGAGCCTACTTGAGCAGATCGGCTATGCGTCCGAGCATGGTCTCAAACGACACGCCGCGCTCGCGGAACTGCGGTTGCTCGGCTGATACGAGCATGGCGTCGTGCACGAAGCTGCCGGCGAAGTGCACCGACTCCTCGAGCGTGCGGCCGGCCATGACGGCGGCCAGCAGGCACGAGCAGTACAGATCTCCGGTGCCGTGCAGCATGTAGGGCAGGTACTCGTTGCCGGCGGCGAAGAAGGCGCCGCCCTTGGTGCCCACGAAGTTGCGGATCTTGCCGTCGCCGCGCTGGATGCCCTTGAGAACGACCGTCTTGGCTCCCTTTGCGAGCAGCGCATCCACCATGCGGTGCGCCTCGTCGTCGGTGATATCCTCGCCCGCCCAGCTGTCGCCGATGGGCTCGCCCAAGATGATCGCCGCTTCGGTGAGGTTGGGCGTCAGGATGTCGGCGCCCTCGGCGAGCAGCGCCATGGCTTGGCAAAGCTCCGGCGTGTAGGTGGGGTATACCTTGCCGTGGTCGGCCATGACGGGGTCTACGACGCGCAGCGCCTCGGGATACATGGCGTACAGGTCGCGAATGCGGTCGACCTGCTCGGGGGCGCCCAGAAAGCCCGAGTACACGGCGTCGATCTGAACGCCGATGTTCTTCCAGGTAGCGAGGTAGTCGGGCAGCATGTCGGTGGTGTCGTGCATGTACCAGCCGGGGAAGGCGGTGTGCGACGAGAAAAGCGACGTGGGAACGGGGCAGACGTCGCAGCCAGCGGCCGAGAGCACCGGGATGGCGACTCCCAGCGAGCACTTGCCGTAGCCGCACATGTCGTGGACGGCGGCCACACGGGGAATGTAGGCCCCTTCGCGCTGGTAGAGGGGCTGGTTTGGGCTGGTGATAGCGTTGGACATGGGTTTCTCTCTTTCTTCCGCGGACTTATGGACCAGCGTATGGACTCCCACCATAACGCTTTGGGCGCATGGCGACGGCATGAATCGCCATGTTCATATTTGATAATCAAAGTAGGGGTGCTGCGGTACAGGCTGTGTGCGGACTTGAGCCTATCGGGCCCGCAGTCATCGCGTGCGGTCACCGCACCCCTTTATCGCATTCGGATAAAGGGGTGCGCGTTGTTGCGGCCGCGCGCGGCAAGCTGGATCGTTTCCGCTCAACCGGGCGGCTCGCGGGACGGCATCTTCACCAAATCAGAGCACTTTATGTATATAGAGGCAGAAAATTTACTAAATCATGAATACTTTAGCAATCTTGTCTTCTGCTTGCGAAAAAACGCCTACAATACGCCAAAGCTTTTCCAGCCTTTAAACCGGTACCGAGAGACCGAAAAGGAGAGAACATGGAGCTTGGCACCAAACGTACCGTGAAAGCGGGCATCGGCGCGCAGAAGGCCGCCCCGAGCGAGCTCGCGCAACGCATCATCCAGCAGACAAGTAAAGGTTATCGCGGTCCCGCTATCCTCATGTTGGAGGACGGGACCGTTTTTTACGGTCGAGCGTGCGGCGCGGCGGGCACTTCGACCGGCGAGGTCTGCTTCAACACCTCGCTTGAGGGCTACTTCGAGGTCCTGACCGACCCGAGCTACGCCGGCCAGATCGTGACCATGACCTACCCGCAGATTGGAAACTACGGCATCGACCCCGCCGATGTGCAGAGCGCCTACCCCGGCGGCGTCGAGCGCGGCGCGAACGCGCCGGCGCTGCGCGGCATGATCGTACACGACATGTGCGCGACGCCCTCCAACTGGCGCAGCAGCCTGAGTGTGCCCGCCTACCTCGAGCAGCAGGGTATCGTGGCGATCGAGGGCGTGGACACGCGCGCGCTCGTGCGTCACCTGCGCGATCACGGCGCCCAGAAGGGAATCGTGTCCACCGAGGTCTTCGAGCTCGCCGAGCTCGCCGAGCTGCTCGAGGCGGCACCGAGCCTGGTCGGGCAAAACCTCGTGAGCACCGTGAGCTGCACCGAGCCGTACGCCTATACAGCCGCCGACCTCCCCGTGCAGCACGCTTTCGCCTCCGCCGCTGCCGCCGAGGCCGGGCGCTACCGCGTTGTCGCCTACGACTGCGGCATCAAGCGGGGCATCCTTGAGGGGCTTGCCCGCGTCGGCTGCGATCTCACCGTGGTGCCGTGGGACACGTCGGCAGAGGATGTGCTCGCGCTCGATCCCGACGGCGTCTTTCTCTCCAACGGCCCGGGCGACCCGGACGCGGTGGACAAGACCTATGTCCAGGTGGAGAAGCTCATCGGGCGTGTGCCGCTGTTCGGCATCTGCCTGGGACACCAGATGGTCAGCCTCGCGTGCGGCGCCAAGATGGAGAAACTCAAGTTCGGCCACCGTGGGGGCAACCAGCCTGTCATGAACCTGTTGTCGCGCCGCGTGGAGATCACCGCGCAAAACCATGGTTTCGGCCTGGTGTTTCCGACGCTTGGCGAGCTCGATCCCGAGCTTTCGGGCGGCGTCGCCGAGCATCCCGCCGACGGCGATCTGCGGTTCTGGGTCGAGCGCGGTATCGCGCCCGTCGTCCGCAACGAGCGCTTCGGCCGCATCCGCCTCACGCACGTGAACCTCAACGACGGCACGGCGGAGGGCATCCAGCTGCTCGACAAGCCGGCCTTCTGCGTGCAGTACCATCCCGAGGCAGCGCCCGGCCCCACCGATGCGCACTACCTGTTCACGGCGTTCGCGCGTCTCATGGACGACGATCCGGACTACCTGAACATCGACATCGCCACCGACCGCCTTGCCGGCTGGACCTTCGCCAGCGAATAGCGACGGGCTGCTGCAAGATGACTCAAAATGAGCCCGTCCCATTTTGAGTCATCGACTGACGATCACAAAGACGGCTTTCCCATGCGCGGCGACCGGCGGCTGAACGCCGACGTCCGGCATCTGGGAAAGGCGAAGGGATAGAGAAGAGAATCACCATGCCCAAGCGTACTGACATCAAGCGCATCCTTGTCATCGGTTCCGGCCCCATCGTAATCGGACAGGCCTGCGAGTTCGATTACTCCGGAGCCCAGGCCTGCAAGGTGCTCAAGGAGGAGGGGTACGAGGTCGTCCTCGTCAACTCCAACCCCGCGACCATCATGACCGACCCGGGTCTTGCCGACCGCACCTACGTGGAGCCCATCACGGCCGAGTTCGTGGAGCGCGTCATCGCCCGTGAGCACCCCGATGCGTTGCTGCCCACGCTCGGCGGCCAGACCGGCCTGAACGCCGCCGTCGAGCTCGCCAAGAACGGCACGCTCGACAAATACGGCGTCGAGATGATCGGCTGCGACCTTGCCGCCATCGAGCGCGGTGAGGACCGTAAGCTGTTCAATGAGGCCATGGACGAGATCGGCCTGGAGGTCGCGCGGTCCGGCTATGCCTACTCGGTTCAAGATGCCCTGGACATCGTGGCGCGCGTGGGTTACCCCTGTGTGCTGCGCCCGAGCTTCACCCTGGGCGGCGCGGGCGGCGGCATCGCTCACGACGAGGCCGAGCTCACGGAGATCGTCTCCCAGGGCCTCGAGCTGTCGCCCGCCGGCGAGGTACTCGTCGAGGAGTCCATCGAAGGCTGGAAAGAGTACGAGATGGAGGTCATGCGAGACCGTGTCGGCAACGGTATCATCGTGTGCTCGATCGAGAACCTCGACCCCATGGGCGTGCATACCGGCGACTCCATCACCGTTGCGCCCGCGCAGACGCTGTCGGATTTGGAGTATCAGCGTATGCGCACGGCGTCGCTGGCCATTCTCGAAAAGGTGGGTGTCGAGACCGGCGGTTCCAACGTGCAGTTCGCGGTGAACCCGCAGACCGGTCGCCTTATCGTCATCGAGATGAACCCCCGCGTCTCGCGCTCCTCGGCGCTCGCCTCCAAGGCCACCGGCTTCCCCATCGCCAAGGCCGCCGCGCGCCTTGCCGTAGGCTACACCCTCGACGAGATCGTCAACGACATCACGCGCGCCACGCCGGCGTGCTTCGAGCCCTCCATCGACTACTGCGTGGTCAAGGTGCCGCGTTTTGCGTTCGAGAAGTTCAAGGGTACCGATACGACGCTGTCCACGCGCATGAAGGCCGTGGGCGAGATCATGGCCATCGGCCGTACGTTCGAGGAGGCGTTCGGCAAGGCCATGCGTTCGCTTGAGGACGGGCGCGCGGGTCTGTTCTCGCCATCCGACGGCCTCGAGAACCTGTGTGACGACGATCTTGCCCGCGAGGTGGCAACGCCTGCCGAGGGGCGCGTCCACGCGGTCGTCGAGGGCTTGCGCCGCGGCTGGACGATCGAGCGCCTGCACGGCCTGTGCGGCATCGACCCGTGGTTCCTCGGCCGGATCGCCGACATGGTCGCCGTGCGCGAGGCGGTGCGCGGCCTGCGCGTCGAGGACATCGACGCCGACGCCATGCGCCTGCTCAAGCAGTACGGCGCAAGCGACGCCGAGATCGCCTGGCTCACCGGCTCCGATGAGCGCTTCGTGCGCGCCTACCGCAAGGGCCTGGGCGTGCTGCCGTCCATGAAGACGGTCGACACCTGCGCCGCCGAGTTCGCGAGCGCCACGGAGTACCACTACAAGACCTACGAGGCGCCCCTGCGCGCGGGCGCGGACGCCCGCCGCGCCGCCGCCCCCGACGAGGTGACGCCCGCCGACCGTCCCAAGGCGATGATCCTGGGCGCCGGGCCGAACCGCATCGGCCAGGGCATCGAGTTCGACTACTGCTGCGTGCACGCGAGCTACGCGCTGGCCGGCCGCGGGTTCGAGACGATCATGGTCAACTGCAACCCCGAGACCGTCTCCACCGACTACGACACGAGCGACCGCCTGTACTTCGAGCCGCTCACCTACGAAGACGTCATGGACATCGTGGACGTGGAGCGCCCCGACGGCGTCGTGGTCACGCTCGGCGGCCAGACCCCGCTCAAGCTCGCGCGCCTGCTGGCCGATTCAGGCGTCCGCGTGATGGGGACCCAGCCCGACGCCATCGACTGGGCCGAGGACCGCGAGCGCTTCAGCGCCCTGCTCGACCGCCTGGGCATCATGTACCCGCCCGCGGGCATGGCCACCTCCTTCGACGAGGCGCAGGAGGTGGCGGCGCGCATCGGCTACCCGCTGCTCGTGCGCCCCTCCTACGTGCTGGGCGGGCGCGGCATGATGATCGCCTACGACGCCGCGCACCTGCGCGAGTACATGGCGGAGGCCGCGCGCGTGAGCCCGGACTACCCGGTCTACCTGGACCGCTTCCTGGAGGGCGCCATCGAGTGCGACGTGGACGCCCTGTGCGACGGCGAGGAGGTCTACATCGGCGGCATCCTGGAGCACATCGAGGAGGCCGGCATCCACTCCGGCGACTCGGCGACCTGCATCCCGCCGTTCAGCTTCTCCGAGAGCCTGGTGGCGCGCCTGCGCGACACCACGCGGCGCATCGCGCTTGCGCTGGGGGTGCGCGGCCTGGTCAACGTGCAGTACGCCATCCAGGGCGAGACGGTCTACGTGATCGAGGCGAACCCGCGCGCGAGCCGCACCGTGCCGTTCATCTCCAAGGCGACGGGCGTGCCCCTGGCGAAGGCCGCGGCCTGCATCATGGCTGGCGAGGCGATCGCGGAGCTGGGGCTTCCGGCGGACGACCGCCGGCTGGACTGGTTCTGCATGAAGGAGGCCGTGATGCCCTGGGGCCGCTTCCCGGGGGCCGACGTGGTGCTCGGGCCGGAGATGAAATCGACCGGCGAGGTCATGGGCATCGCGAAGAGCTACCCGGAGGCGTACGCGAAAAGCCAGCTCGCGATCAGCTACGAGCTGCCGACGCCCGCCGCGGGGAAGGTGTTCATCTCGGTGAATGACCGTGACAAGCGCCACATCCTGTCGCTCGCGCGCATCCTGCACTACCTGGGCTTCGAGATCTGCTCCACCGAGGGCACCGCGCGGGTGCTCGCCGGCGGCAACGTGAGGTGCGAGGTGGTCGAGAAGATCAGCGGATCGCATCCCAACGTGGGCGACATGATCGCGGACGGGGAGATCGCGTTCATCATCAACACGCCGTACGGCCCGGGTTCGCGCGGCGACGGCTACATCCTGCGCACCGAGGCCGTGCGCCGCGGGGTGACCTGCGTGACGGCGCTGTCCGCCGCGAACGCCTTCGTGGCGGCGGTCGAGGCCGTGCAGCAGGCGAGCGCCGCGGGCGAGGGCTCCGGCATGGACGTCATCGCGCTGCAGGACCTGCCCCAGTACGAGGTCTAGCCGCCGCGGGCGCGCACGCCGCATGCGGGGGCGGGCCCGGGCCATGACATGGCGGGCGGGGATGCCGCCCGACCTCGAGCCGAAGGGCGCCGCGGACGGGTTTGCGTCCGCGGCGCCCTTTTCGTGCCGCGCGGGGAGGGGGCGGGGTGGCCCCGCCGCGGGGCCGATTCGCCCGTTCCGGTGCTCCGTCGCGGGGGTCGGTCCGGTGTCGGAGGCGCGCCGGACAGGTACCGGGAATCCGATACCAAACGGTATGACCGATGTGATACCGGTAGCATTAATCTGATACCAGTTAATACCACTCACCTGTTTGCAACAGCCGTTTGCGGAAACGGATGGGGAACGCACCACGTTTTACGTGAGTCTTACACATACCGATAGTTTCGGTGGATTATTAGGTTGCTTGAAAAAACTGGTACGTACCAGCATGCCACCGGACGAATCTCCAATCGGTTGTCTCCAATCGGATCGGGAAGGGAGAGCACATGCGCAAACCAATCGGCACATGGATCATGAGGGGAGGGGTCTGCGCCGTCTTCGCGACGTCGCTCGCGTTCGCGGGCGGGGTGCCCACGACCGCGTACGCGGATGCGTCGCAGGCTTCCAGCTTCGAGGGCACGCTGACCTCGGCTGTCTCCGCGCGCGTCGACGAGTCGACGCCGTATGTGGCCTACGTCACCTTCAACGACAACGTGACCGCCAAGATCACGTTCCTCGAGGCCGGGATCTTCCGTTACAACGTCGACCTGTCCGGCGAGTTCTCGAACTACGCCACGCCGCGCAGCAAAGATCATGTCGCGAAGATCCAGGCCCAGCCCGACAGCTCGGGCAAGTACGCCCATCCGAAGGCGAGCACCGGCGAGACCGACACGGCGGTCACGGTGACCGACGGCACCGTCACCCTGTCCTTCGAGAAGGCGACCGGCAAGCTGACCGTCCTGAACAAGGAGGGCGAGGTCGTCTTCGAGGAGTCCGAGGCTCTGACCATCACCGGCAACGGGACCACGCAGAAGCTCGTGCGCCAGGACGGCGAGAACTTCTTCGGCGGCGGCACCCAGAACGGCCGCTTCCTGCACACCGGTGACACCATCCAGGTCGCCAACACCAACAACTGGGTTGACGGCGGCGTCGCCTCGCCCAATCCGTTCTATTGGACCAGCGACGGCTACGGCGTGCTGCGGAACACCTTCGCCGAGGGCTCCTACGACTTCGGCGATACCGATGCGAACACGGTTGCCGCGAAGCACGCGGACGGCGAGTTCGACGCGTACTACTTCGTGTCCGATGACGCCGGCTCCTCGTCCACCACGCCGATCGCGCAGGACCTGCTGCAGGACTACTTCACGGTGACCGGCGATCCCGTCCTGCTGCCCGAGTACGCGTTCTACCTCGGCCATCTGAACGCCTACAACCGCGACGGCTGGTCGGACACCCAGCAGGGCGGCGGCCAGGCCTGGACCATCAAGGGTTCCGAGTCCGCCGACACGCCGGCCACCGACGGCGAGGGCGGCAACACCACCTACGAGTACGGCCGCGGTGACGGCTACGTCGTGCCCGAGGGCATGACGGCCGAGTCGCTGAACGGTCCCGACGAGGTGCTGACCGAGTCCGCGGACAACTATAAGGGCAAGACGCCCTACGAGTACTCCGCCCGTGCCGTCATCGACGAGTACGGCGACAACGATATGCCGCTCGGCTGGTTCCTTCCCAACGACGGCTACGGTGCGGGCTACGGCCATAACGGCTACGAGAAAACCGGCGGTCTCGGCGAGAACGGCGAGAGCCTGCCCGAGCGCTTGGCTGCCGTGGATGCCAACGTGCAGAACCTCGCCAAGTTCACCGAGTATGCCAACGCCAACGGCGTCGAAACGGGCTTGTGGACCCAGTCGAACCTCACGCCCGATTCCAACGAGGGTACCCAGTGGCAGAAGCTGCGCGACTTCGAGGCCGAGGTCACCAAGGGTGGCGTCTCCGCGCTTAAGACGGACGTCGCATGGGTCGGTTCGGGCTACTCCTTCGGTCTGAACGGCACCAAGCAGGCCTACGATATCGTGACCACCAAGGCCGAGGAGCGACCCAATATCGTCACGCTCGACGGCTGGGCGGGCACGCAGCGCTTCGGCGGCATCTGGACCGGCGACCAGACCGGCGGCAACTGGGAGTACATCCGCTTCCACATCCCGACCTACATCGGTCAGAGCCTGTCGGGCAACCCCAACATCGGCTCGGACATGGACGGCATCTTCGGTGGCGGCCCGCTGATCGCCACGCGCGACTACCAGTGGAAGACCTTCACGCCGCTCATGCTCGACATGGACGGCTGGGGAAGCCTCGCCAAGGGCCCCTACGTCCACGGCGACCCCTACACCGGCATCAGCCGCATGTACCTCAAGCTCAAGTCCCAGCTCATGCCCTACATCTACACGAGCGCGGCCTCCGCGGCCAACGTCGAGGGCTGGACGGGTAACGACGACGCGGGCCTGCCCATGATCCGCGCCATGCTGCTCGAGGACGATTCCGAGTACGCGGCGAGCGAGGCCACGCAGTACCAGTACATGTTCGGTGGCGACTTCCTCGTGGCGCCCGTCTACCAGGACACCGCGTCCGACGGGAGCGGCAACGACATCCGCAACAACATCTACCTGCCGGGCGATTCGAACGACATCTGGATCGACTACTGGACGGGCGAGCAGTACCGCGGCGGCCAGGTGCTCAACAACTACGACGCCCCGCTGTGGAAGCTTCCCCTGTTCGTCAAGGCGAACGCCATCGTGCCCATGTACGAGGCCAACAACAACCCCCAGGAGGTCACGGACAGCAACCCAGACGGCCTGGACAAGACCTCGCGCATCGTGGACTTCTATCCCATCGCCGGCGACAACAGCTACACCTCCTATGAGGATGACGGTTCCTCCATCACCAACGCGACGGAGAAGGACGAGGAGTACGGCACGATCGACAAGATCGACTACAACGGTCATGTCGAGACGGTCTTCGAGTCCAGCGTCAAGGGCGACACCGCGACCTTCACGGCGAACGCCTCCACGGGCGGCTACAACGGGTACGATTCCACCCGCTCCACCACGTTCAAGGTGAGCGTGTCGGCCAAGCCCGAGAGCATCGTCGCCGCGAACGGCGGCTCCGAGCTCAAGGTGACGGAAGTCGACAGCAGGGACGCCTTCGACGAGGCCGTTCCCGCCGCAGGCGCGGCCGTGTACTTCTACGACGAGTCCCCCGTCATCGAGACCTTCGCGCCCGAGGAGGAGGAGAAGGTCGCCGAGATGGTGAAGGACGTCAAGCGCACGCCCAAGGTGCTCGTCAAGTTCGCCGAGACCGACGTTGCCGCCGCCGCTCAGACCCTCACGATCAAGGGCTTCGAGAACAACGGCGAGCTTCCCGCCGACCAGCTGAACGAGAGCCTGGCCGCTCCGGTGGACCTTGCGGCTCCCGAGGACGCCAAGACCCCGACGAGCATCAAGCTCACGTGGAGCGCGGTCGCCGATGCCACGAGCTATGAGCTCAAGGTCGACGGCACGGTGTTCTCCGTGGGTGATGCGACCGAGTACGAGCACGTCGACCTTGCCTACAACAGCACCCACACCTACCAGGTGCGCTCGCGCAACGCCGACGGCTATTCGGCGTGGAGCGAGCCCGAGCTCACGACTGCCTCGCTTGAGGACCCGTGGCGCAACGTTCCCACGCCGGTGAGCGTCGACTACGCGGGCGGCGAGGACTGGGGCGCGATCGACAACGCGTTCGATCACGACTACAACAACATGTTCCACTCGTCCAACGGCACCGAGATGGGCATCCCCATGACCATCGACTACGGCGAGGCGTATGCGCTCGACAAGTTCGTGTACACGCCGCGCCAGGACAACGGCGGCAACGGCAACATCAGCCAGATGAAGATCGAGGTCAGCCTGGACGGCGCGCACTGGACCGATTGCGGTACGCACGACTGGGATAACTCCGGCGCCGGTAAGCTGAAGTCCAAGGAAGTCGACCTGTCCGGCCATGCGGCGCGCTACCTGCGCCTGACGCCGCTCAAGTCCAACAGCGGCCACTTCTCGGCAGCCGAGCTGGCGCTCTACAAGACCGACGACAGCACGTCGTTCGAGGTTGGCAGCACCGTCAACCCCGGTACCGTGGGCAGCGAGGACAAGACGAACCTCACCAACTACCTGGGTGTCGAGAACCGCGGCAACACGGCCGACACGTTTGCCAGCCAGATCGCCAAGGGCTTCGGCGACATCAACGCCAACGACGCCTACGACGTGTACGACTATGCGTTCACGATGTTCAAGCTCGACGGCGGCACCGCCAAGACCGATAAGGTCTCCGGCGACATCGCGCTGATTCCGAGTGCCACGTCTGCCAAGGAAGGCGACGAGATCACCGTCGACCTGTACGCCGCGGACGCCTCGGGCGTGAACGCCTACGGCGCGCTCGTCCACTTCGCATCGGATGATTTCGAGCTGGTCGCCGACAGCATCACGCAGAGCCCCTACACCGCGAGCATGGAGAACCTCTCCATCGACAAGGTGTTCGGTGACGGCACGAGCTCGGTCAACCTTGCGTTTGCGAACAGCGGCGACAAGAGCCTCTACAGCGGCACGGGCGTCGTGGGCTCCTTCACGCTGCGTGCCAAGCACGATGTCGACGCGGTCGCGCTCAACTCCACCGCCTGGCTCATCGGCCCGACCTACGACTTCGTGGAGGTCGTCTCCAACGGCTCCGCCCCCGAGTTCCCCGAGGCCCCCAAGCCCGAGGCAGGCGAGTACGGTCAGGATGCGTTTGAGAGCATCACGATCACCAACGACGCCGTGACCGATATCGCCGAGGACGGCAACGTCTCCAAGTTCGTCCAGCAGGAGAGCTTCGATGGCCTGTTCGATGGCGGCACAACCGACCGAAACTTCGAGTTCAAGTGGTTCCTGGGCGTCGACAGCTTCGATCAGGACATCGCCCTGCCCGCCGACATCACGTTCAACTTCGCCGCGCCCTCCGAGCTCGACAACGTGGTTGTCTACAACGGTTCCGCCGGGTCCAACGGTGCGATCAAGAGCATGAATGCGACCATCACCTTCGAGGACGACACGACGCAGGAGTTCTCGTTCGCCGAGGGAGATGCGATCCCCGAGACCTTCACGCTGCAGGTGTCCGAGGAGAACGCCGGCAAGCTGGTGACGAGTGTCACCCTGACGCCGCTCACCTCCACCGGTACGGCGACCGGTCTCGACAACCCCGACAACCGCATGCTCACGCTCGGCGAGGTCAACTTCAACTACGCCGCTACCGAGGGCACGGTCGAGGGCATCGAGCTCGGCGAGAACGACACCGAGCTGTACGTGGGCGATCTTGCCCGCGTGAACGCCTCGGTCAAGACGAGCGGCATCGATTACCCGTACTACACCGTGAAGAGCTCCGACCCCGCCGTCGCGAGCGTCACCTCCGTGGCTGACGCCGATGGCAACATCGTGTGGTACGTGCGCGGTAACGCCGAGGGCACGGCGACGATCACCGTCGCCTCCGCGCTCGATTCCAGCGTCAAGGAGACGTATGAGGTGGCCGTTAAAGCCGGCGTCAACACGAGCGAGCTTGTCGCGGCGATTCAACAGGCGGGCTCCTACAGCGCCGACGCCTACACCGAGGACAGCTTTGCGACGTTGACCGCTGCGGTCCAGGCTGCCGAGGAGCTCATCGCTTCCGAGGGCTACACCGCCAACGATGTGGCGGCCGCCGTGGTCGCCATCGAGGATGCGATCGACGGCCTCGTGATGCGTCCGATCGATGAGGACACGCTCATCAACACGAGCGCCGACACCGGCGTGACCGTTGTGGGCGCGTCGAGCGAGATGCCTGCCAGCTCCGGCGAGGATGGCGAGGCTGACAACGTGCTCGACTACGACGAGGCTACCTACTGGCACTCCAACTACCTCAATGCCGTGTATATGCCTCAGTACCTCATCTTTGATCTGGGCGACCTGTACGACCTGACCGACGTGACGTTCCTGCCGCGTCAGAACGGAAGAAACGGCGACATCTTCGAGATCGAGGTGCTGACCGCGGCGACGCCCGAGGATCTCAAGGCGTACGTTGAGGGCGAAGGCAAGGTCGCCAAGGACTCCACGGTCGCGAACCTGGGCACGTTTACGTTTGACAACAACGGCAAGACGCTGACCGATCGTACGTCCTGGCAGCAGGCAGCTTTCGCGGCCCAGCCGACGCAGTACGTGATGGTCAAGATCAACCATGCCGGCGGCGATGTCCAGGATCGGTACTGCAGCGCTTCGGAGTTCCGCTTCTACGGCGCCAAGCACGAGACCGAGGCTCCCGCAGCCAACAAGGCCGCGCTGCAGGCGCTCGTCGACAAGATCGTCGCCGAGGACCTGAAGGCCGAGGACTACACCGAAGCCACGTGGACGCCGCTCGAGCTCGCGCTCTCCGATGCGCAGCGCCTGCTGGCCGACGCCGAAGCGACCCAGGCCGAGGTCGATCAGGCGCTCGAGAAGCTGACCGCGGCGCGTGACGGCCTGGTCGAGACCGAGGTTCCCCCGGTCGAGAACCCGACGCGCGATGAGCTCGAGGGCCTGATCGGTCAGGCCCAGGACATCGACACGGCCGGGAAGACGACCGAGTCCGTCCAGGCGCTCGCCGACGCCATCGCCTACGCTCAGAAGGTGATCGGCGACGAGAACGCCACCGACGCGCAGCTCAAGGACGCCTACGACCAGCTCAAGCTGGCCATCGAGGGCCTTGAGGACGAGCAGGGCGGCGAGCCCGGCGGCGGCTCGGGCACCGGGACCGAGAAGCCGGGCGACACCGGCGGCTCCGGCAACGGCGGCCAGACCGGCGGCAGCGGCTCCGGTTCGGGCGGCACGCTCGCCCAGACCGGCGACGCCTCGCTGCTGGGCACCATCGCGGCGGGCATCTCCGGCCTCGTCGCGGGCGGCGCGGGCCTGTTCCTGCATCGCCGTCGGCGCCGCTAAGGCGTCGACTCGGGGCGGGCGGCGCCTTCCAGGCCCGTCGCCCGCCCCTTCCCAGGTCCCTTTCCTTGTTGGGCGCGCCCTGCGGTCGGCGGG
>NZ_JAQECM010000036.1:0-24125 GCF_027669965.1 Candidatus Collinsella stercoripullorum
TTCATCATCTTGAGGACGGTCTTGTCGGCTATGCGGGCGCCGTCGACGGCCCGCAGCTCCATCGCCACCTGCCGGTGCCCGACGCCGTTCGGGAGCCTCCCGAAGATCTCGGCGACCCTGGGCCGCAGCCCCGGCCTGGTCGGGGCCTTCGGGTGCGAGGGCGCGTAGCAGCAGCTGGACCTGGCGAGGCCCGCGGCCCCCAGCAGGTCGGCGAGGCCGTGCCCCTGCCCTGAAAGCGCGGCGACCGCTAGGGCCTTCTCCCGGTTCGGGAGCGCAGCTCCGCCTTCAGGGCTATCGATTGTTTTAGGTACGCCACCTCGGCCTCGAGCCTGCGCACCTCGCGCTCGAGCTCCTCCTCGCGCGTCGCGGGCGCGGCCTCCTTGCGCGGCCTGCCCTTGGGCCTCGGCCTGAGCGCCTCCGCCCCGCCCTCGCGGTAGAGCCTGCACCAGCTCCTCAGCGGCGACTCGCTCGCTATCCCGAAGCGCTCCATCGCCTCGGGTCTGGCCATCCCGCCGTCGACCACGGCGCTCGCCGCGGCGACCTTGGTCTCGTAGTCGTATCTCCTGTGGGTCCCCATGTCCAGCGGCGCATCCCTCCCGACGACCCGGTACGTCTGCTGCCATTTTCTCACGGCTTTGGGCGGGACCCCCAGCCGTTTCGCCGCGGACCGGTAGCCGAGCCCGCGGCCGAAGAGCCCGCAGGCCAGCTCCCTCACCGACCTGTCGTAGATCGTCATGGAAAAGCCTCCCATCTCTCGGACTTTACTTTCCAGTCCAAGAAATGGGAGGCGGTGTGCGCATAGACCCCTCGCCACATTCATCATCCAAGCACTCATCACGTTCGCCATCGCGTTCGGAGCGATTGCCCTGTCGACGGTCGCAACCGGGTCCCTGCTTCTTGCGAACAGGGTCATGAACGTCACCGCCGGCCTGGGGATGATACACATTCTCGTCCTGACGATGTGAGAATATTCCGCAAGGTTCGAGGGAATATTGGACTGGGTGTACTCAGTAGGCTGCATCTGGGCGACGATTTGGAGTTTCATGTACGATCCTTTCGCAGCGCCCGGTTTGCCCGCGTGGATTGGGGGTGTCGGTGACGACGCCCCCGGCGTGTTCGCGGCCGTCCTGTTCAGCCGGTTCAGTGTGGGGGCGTGTGTGCTGAGTCTTGCCGACGCTATTGCCTTCATCCTGCAGCTGTGCGTCCTCGCATACATCGCGGGCGTGTACTACGCGGAGCACCGCGAGCCGCGGTTGGTCGATGTTGAGTATCGGGAGATTGTGCTGTGGGTGTTTGCGGGCGGGATGTGCGTCACTGCCCCGATTTTGGATGTTCGCTTCGAGGAGGATGTCGACCCGTCGTTGGAACCTCCCATGTGTGTTGTTTCCAATCGCCGGTTGTATCGGCACCTCAGCGATTTTAATGATGGGCTCGTCTGGGCGAGGTTCTCTAAACTCGATTTGAACAGGGCAACGCGGGGATATCATCGTAGGAGAAGCGTTGCTGACGGCGTCATGCCGTACGTCGGTCAGGGATATCAACTCCATTGTCCTACCCCTCTTCACCCACCTGACATAATCTCAGGCAGTTATACGCATCATCTTCCGAATCGAGGTACGACCGTGGAGCCCAATTATTCTATGACTGCCCTTCAGTGCAACCCCTCTCAGGTGAAGTCGGCTGCACGCGATAACGTTGTGCGTGTCACGGAGCGGGGCACGGGCTCCTATGTCTTTTGCGGTGAGGAGGTTTTCGAGGAGCGCATCGCCAGGGAGCGGGAGGATGCGGCGTATGAGGCCCGTCTGCTCGAATCCGTGGGAAGAGGTGTCGCGGATATCCAGACTGGCTGCTACGCCACATCCCTCGACGAAGCGTTCGAGCGCGCTGCGGAACTCAGGAGGAGTCGCGCATAGCAACGAGCCTCGCATCACCGATGAGTTCACGGACGCGCTTGCTGAAATATATTCCGACGCCCTGCTCCCATATCGATGAATCATTTGTTTCAACGGTCGCAAGTGCGGACAATTCCCTTGAACATATCGCTCAGTCAAAATCCTTGCGGCGCACGGGCGCGCTGCGGTGCGTGCGCGGCGGGTGTATACTCGTTGAGCAACCGGAAGCACGGAGGTGCATGCCATGCTGAGCGATGAGGGTGTCGTCGGTCTTATCAAGGACGGCGTGATTGAGGGCGCGGTCGAGGAGAATGTCGGCCCCGTCTCCTACGATCTAGTTACGCGCTCGTTTTATGATCGAACCGGATCGCATCAGAGCTTCGACTTGGCTCCCGGTGACTCGGTTTTCGTTGCCTGCGAGGAGGTCATCAACCTTCCCTCCGATCTCTCGGCGCGCGTTCTGCTCCGCAATTCCCGCATCCGGCAGGGCCTGTCGCTCGATGCCCCCGTGTACTTTCCTGGGCATCGGACGCGTGTGTTCTTCCGCGTCACGAACGTTAGTGCTCGTTCTATTTACTTGAATCGCTCTAAAGGCATCGCGCAGATTGTTTTCGACAGGGTCGATGGGACGGTCATGCATCCGTACTCCGGAGCATTCTCCGACGAGTTCGATTTTTCCGGTTTGGCGAGTTACGAAGATGTGTACAAGAGCGAGATGCGCGAACTCGATAGAAAAGCGGACGAGATCAAGGGCATGGAGAAGCGCATCTATGAGCGCACAATCACTCTGTTTGCGATCTTTGCAGCCATCTTCACGTTGGTGAACGTCAACGCGGGGATCGCGGGTGCGGGTTCGTCATCTATTTCGGTGCTCGCCATCGACCTCTCCATCGTAGGCGGTTTTTCCGCGTTGGTGGGATTGGCGGGCTTCGTGCTGGAGGTCGAGAACGCGGCAGCGAAAGTAGCTCCGCTGGTCCTTTCCATCGTGGCGTTTGCGGCTGCCTATTTTGTCTGACTGAGTGCCGCTCGGCGTCTCTCTGTAATCTGTGCGTTCGCCGTCGCCCTCGTGACGGCGCATCTCGCCCGCGTCTACCGGCGCGAGCTCTCGCGGTAGCCAGGTACCCGCACCGCGGCGTCCCGCCCCACGGGAGCCGCGCGCCGCCGGGCGGGCGGGAACCGGCTGCGGTCACACGAGCCCGAGCTCGCGGCAGGCGTTCCAGATCCCGTCGTCGTCCACGGAGGTCGTCACCATGTCGGCGGCCTCCGTCACGCCCTCGCGCGCGTTGCCCATGGCGATGCCCGTGCCCACGCATCGCAGCATGGAGATGTCGTTGCCGCCGTCGCCGAACGCGATCGCCTCGGACAGGTCGATCCCGTGGCGCTCGCACATGGCGCGCACGCCGACGGGCTTGCCCCCGCCCGCGGGCATCACGTCGCAGAAGTCGTCGCACCACCGCGCCGTGAAGACGTAGGGGTTCGCGTCGGTGACGAGGTGCTCGTCTTCCGGCTCCACGAAGGCGCACATCTGCATGATCTCCTCGTCGAGCGCGCACGCCGGATCGTCCTGGTCGTACGAGATGCCGACCTCGCGCTCGTGCTCGAGGAGCCGCTGGTTCTTGCCGCTGATGTAGGAGCGCTCCTCGGTGATGAACAGGGCGTTGTACAGTCCCGACCGGATCTGCTCGACGGCGATGCGGACGCCCTCCGGATCGATGCGCTGGCGGCGGAACCGGCCGTCCCCGTCGAAGCACAGTTGGCCGTTGATGGTGACGTAGCCGTCGAACCCGGTGCTGACCGCGGGCGGGAGCATCTTGTACGAGCGCCCGGTGGCGACGAACAGCTTGATGCCGCGCTCGCGCAGCGCGGCGAGCGCGCGCCGGGTCGATTCCGGGACGTCGTGGGTCTTGAAGCTGAGCAGGGTGCCGTCCACATCGAAGAACGCGGCTTTGATCATTCGTGCCTCCCGGTGATGGGTCGTTTTTTCCGGAACCATTGTACCCGCAGGCGGGCGCCCGCCGCCGCGCGGACGCCCGGCCCCGGTCGCGGCGCCTCCTCCGCGGGCCGTGATACCATGCAGGTGTCCGGCCCCGGGCGACGGCGATCGAGGAGGCGGCGCATGGCGACACCCGAGTTCATCCTGCGGCTGAGGGAGAAGATCGGCCACGACCCGCTCTGGCTGATCGGCGTGACCGCGTACGTCGAGGACGGCGCGGGGCGCGTGCTGTTCGGAAGGCGCGCGGACACGGGGGAGTGGGCGCTCGTCTACGGCATCAACGAGCCGGGCGAGGAGCCCGCCGACACCGTGGTGCGCGAGGTGCGCGAGGAGACGGGCGTCGACTGCGTCCCGGTGGCGCTCGCGGGGGTGACGGCCGCCCGGCACGAGACGGTCTACGCGAACGGGGACCGCTGCCAGTACCTCGATCTGCTGTTCTGCTGCCGCCTGCGCGAGGGCGGGGCCGCCGTCCCGCGCGTGGCGGACGACGAGAGCCTGGAGGTCGGGTGGTTCTCCCCCGACGACCCGCCCGCTCCGCTCGCCGCATCGACCGTCGAGCGCATGGGCATCATCCGCCGTTTCCGCGCGGGGGCCGATGCGGGGGATGCGCGGGCGCTGTTCCGCTGCACGGAGGCGGGGGAGGCCCGCTAGGCCGCGCGCCGCGCTAGGCCGCGCGCCGCGCCCGCCGGTCCGGCGGGACCGCCTGGGAGATCGTCTGCGAAGGGAGGCAGGGATGCGCTACACCGCGATCGTCGAGTCCCCGCTCGGGGAGGTGCGCCTGGCGAGCGACGGCCGGGCGCTCACGGGCCTGTGGTTCGTCGGGCAGCGCTACGACGGCGCGGGCCTCGGGACAGACGCTCAGGCCGCTCCCGACCTCCCCGTCTTCGCCGAGGCCCGCGGCTGGCTGGACGCCCACCTGGAGGGCGGCCGGCAGGTCCGGCCCCCTGCGGTCGCGTTGGGCGGCACGCCGTTCCAGCGGGAGGTGTGGGGCGCGCTGCGGCGCATCCCCTACGGTGCCACCGCGACGTACGGGGATATCGCGCGCGACCTCGGCCGCCCCGCCGCCTGCCGGGCGGTCGGCGCGGCCGTGGGGAGGAACCCCGTCTCGCTCATCGTGCCCTGCCATCGCGCCGTGGGGTCGGGCGGCTCGCTCACCGGGTACGCGGGCGGCCTGTGGCGCAAGCGCACCCTGCTCGCCCTCGAGTCGGACGGCATCATGACCGGGGAGGTCGCCGACCGGGCGTCCGGGCTCGTCGGCGCGCTCACCGACCTATGGGAGCGCTCGGTGCGGGCGACCCACGGGTTTCTGCCCGACGGCGAGGTCGAGCGCCTGCGGGCCTACGTCCCCGGGGCCATCCGCGCCACGCCGCGGCTGTTCGTCGCCCGGCGCGCGGGCGTCCCGGTGGGCTTCATGGGGGTCGACGGCGCCCTGCTTGACATGCTCTTCATCGACCCCGGGGAGCGCGGGCGCGGAATCGGCCGCCTGCTGCTGGAGCGGGGCGTCCAGGACGCGGGCGTGACCGAGCTCACGGTGAACGAGCAGAACCCCCAGGCCGTCGGGTTCTACCGCCATATGGGGTTCTCCGTCTTCGACCGCACCGATACCGACGACCAGGGCGCCCCCTATCCGCTGCTCCGCATGAGGCTCCCGTAGCCCCGCGCGCCCGCGGGGCGCGCCCGTGACGGCTACAGCGTCCGGAGGGCCTCCACCAGCCCCGTCTTGGCATCGGTGGCGGCGTCGCGCGTCTTGATGACGCGCGCGGGCACGCCGGCGGCCACCGCGCCGGCGGGGACGTCCTCCACGCAGACGGCGCCGGCGGCCACCACCGCGTTCTCGCCGATGCGGACGCCCTCCAGCACGACCGCGTTCGCGCCGATCATGACGCCGTCCTCCACGACGACGGGCACGGCGCTCGCGGGCTCCACGACCCCTGCGAGCACGGCCCCCGCGCCGATGTGGCAGCGCGCCCCCACGGTCGCCCGTCCGCCGAGCACCGCCCCCATGTCGATCATCGTGCCCGCGCCGACCACGGCGCCGATGTTGAGGATGGCGCCCATCATGATCACGGCGCCGTCGCCGATCTCGACGTGCTCGCGGATGATCGCGCCCGGCTCGATGCGGGCGTTCAGCCCCTTCGCATCGAGCAGCGGGACCGCGGAGTTCCTCCGGTCGCTCTCGATATCGAGGTACGCGATGGCGTCGCGGTTCGCCTCGACGACGGACCCGAGCTGCGCCCAGTCGCCGAAGGCGACGAGCCCCTCGGGGCCGCCGTAGACGTGTGCCCCGCCCCAGTCCACGCACGCGCCGTCCTTCAGGCGCGCGTACACCTTGACCGGCGTCCTCTTCGGCGCCGTGGCGATGAAGTCGATGATCTCCTGTGCATCCATGGTGGTTTCCCTTTCCTAGCTTCTTGCATCATGTGGCAGCGGGGACCGCTCGATGACGGCACGGGGCTGCCCCATCTGCCGTCACGGGGTCGGTCCGGTCTGCCGCCGCCGGTCGCGGTCTTTCCGCCGTCAGCTGAACATCAGCTCGTCGAAGGTGTAGAACCCCGCCGGGCGGCCGGCGAGCCGCTGCGCCGCCTCGAGGGCGCCGTTCACGAAGATCTGCCGGCTCGCCGCGCGGTGCGCGAGGGTGACCTCCTCGTCGTCCCCGAGCAGCATGACCGTGTGCACGCCCGCCACGGTCCCGCCCCGCACCGCGTGGACCCCGACCTCCGCCGCGTCGCGGGCGCCGCACATGCCGGAGCGCCCGTAGACCGGGCGCACGGCCCCGTCGCGCGCGGCGGTCACCTCGTCGAGCAGCATGCGCGCCGTGCCGGAGGGGGCGTCGGCCTTCGCGGCGTGATGGCACTCGACGATCTCCACGTCGAAGCCGGGCAGCTCGCGGGCCGCCTGGGCGACCAGGTGCCGCAGCGCCGCGACGCCGACGGAGTAGTTGCCCGACCACACCACGGGGAGCTCCCGCCCCAGGGCGCGCAGCTGCTCCATCTGCCCCTCGGTGTACCCGGTCGTGCCCTCGACCACGGCGCACCGCGCGGAGCGCGCGTATGCGAGGGCCGCGTCCAGGCAGGATGCGTTCGAGAAGTCCAGCAGCACGTCGGCGGCCTCGGCGCGTGCGGCCTCGGCGGGGTCGTATCCCACCTGCGCCACCACCTGGAAGCGCGCGCCGCCCGCGCCGTCGCGCGCGGCCTCGGCGGTCGCCCGGATGAGCGAGCCCATGCGCCCGGCCCCCATGATCGCGATCCTAAGCATGCAGACCAGCCCCCTTCATAGCCTCGACGAGCCGCTCGCGCGCGGGTTCGGACATGGGCACGAGCGGCATGCGGAAGACGGCGTCGCACAGGCCCATCTGCGCGAGGGCCTCCTTCACCGGGATGGGGTTCACCTCGCAGAACAGCGCGCGGATCAGCGGCATCGCGGCGACCTGGATCTCCCGCGCGCGGCGGACGTCGCCGTCGAGGAACGCCCGGCACATCCCGTGGACGAGCGCGGGCTGCACGTTCGCCCAGACGCTGATGACCCCGGAGGCGCCGAGCGCCATGAGGGGGACGGTGAGGGCGTCCTCGCCCGAGTACATGCGGAAGCCGTCGGAGAGCAGGTGCGCGATGTCCGCGGCGAAATCGACCGACCCGCTCGCCTCCTTGATGCCCATGATGTTGGGGTGCGCGGCGAGCCGCTCCACGTTGGCCGCGCTGAGCGCGCAGCCGGTGCGCCCGGGAACGTTGTAGACGATGCAGGGCACCCCGACCGCCTCGGCGGCGGAGGCCAGGTGCCGGTAGACCCCCTCCTCGCTGCTCTTGTTGTAGTACGGGGTGATGATGAGCAGGCCGTCGACGCCGATGCGCTCGAACGCGCGGCACTTCTCGACCATCGTCTCGGTGCTGTTGGAGCCCGCGCCCGCGATGACCGGCACGCGCCCGGCGACGCGCTCCACGACGAAGCGCGCCACCTCCTCGTCCTCCTCGTGCGTCATCGTCGAGCTCTCGCCCGTGGTGCCGAGCGGCAGCAGCGCGTCGGTTCCCGCGTCGAGCTGGAAGTCGACGAGGCGCCCGAGCGCGCCGTAGTCGATCGACCCGTCGGCGGCGAACGGCGTCACGAGCGCGGTGATCGAGCCGGTGAGGTTGCGGATGTCCATGGTGTTCCCTTCTCTCGGTGATGCGGCGGCCCTGGGGCGGCGGCCCCGGTGGGGAGGGGCTGGGCGCCGTGCAGCGGGCTGGGGCGGGGCCGGGCGCTGCGCGGCGGGCTGCGGCGGTTCCGGGGCGGCTTCGTGCGGGGACGCACCGGTGGGCGCGCCGGCCGGCGGCTTCGCGCGGTGACGCCCCGCACCGGCGGGCGCGCCGGCCCGGTCCGGCTAGGCGAGCGGTTCTGCGAGCGACGCGAGCACGGAGCGCCCGAGCGGCGTGGCGTCGAGCGTGGCGAAGTAGTCCGCCGGGGTCTCGGCGCGACGGATGAGCTCGGTTCCGCCGTCCTCGCGCAGCAGGACCTCGGCGGGGCGCAGGCGCCCGTTGTAGTTGAAGCCCATGGCGTGGGCGTGCGCGCCCGCATCGTGGATGACGAGCAGGTCGCCGGGCTCGACGGCGGGGAGCTCGCGGTCCACGGCGAACTTGTCGTTGTTCTCGCACAGGCCGCCCACCACGTCGAACACGCCCGCCGGCGCGTCCGCGCTCTTGTCCGGGCCGCCCGCCTGGCCCAGCACGGTGATGTGGTGGTAGGCGCCGTACATGGCCGGGCGGATGAGGTCGGCCGCGCAGGCGTCGACGCCGATATAGTCCTTGTAGGTGCGCTTCTCGTGGATGGCGCGGGTGATGAGGACCCCGTGCGGGCCCAGCATGAAGCGCCCCAGCTCCGCGCACAGGGCCGTGTCCCCGAGGCCCGCGGGGACCAGGATCTCCTCGAAGGCGCGCCGCACGCCCTCGCCGATGGCGCGGATGTCGCAGGGGCGCTCGCCGGGCCGGTAGGGGATGCCCACCCCGCCCGAGAGGTCGATGAACGAGATGCGGACGCCGGTGCGCTCGGACAGGTCGGCGGCGAGGCGGAACAGGATGCGGGCGAGCGCGGGGTAGTACTCTTCGGTCAAGGTGTTGCTGGCGAGGAAGGCGTGCAGCCCGAAGGTCCGCGCGCCCGCGTCCGCCAGCATCGGGAGGGCGCGCTCGAGCTGCTCGGCCGTCATGCCGTACTTGGCGTCGCCGGGGTTGTCCATGATGCCGTTGGAGAGGCGGAACAGCCCGCCGGGGTTGAAGCGGCAGCAGACGGTCTCGGGGACGGGCCCCGCCTCGCGCTCGAAGAAGGGGATGTGCGTGATGTCGTCGAAGTTCACGATGGCGCCGAGCTCGCGGGCGAGGCGGAAATCGGCGGCGGGCGTGTCGTTGGACGAGAACATGATCCGCTTGCCGCGGACGCCGAGGGCGCGGGCGAGCATGAGCTCGGTGGCGCTCGAGCAGTCCAGGCCGCAGCCCTCCTCGAGCAGGAGGGAGATGAGGGAGGGGTTGGGGTTGGCCTTGACGGCGAAGTACTCGCAGAACCCCGGGTTCCAGGCGAAGGCTTCGTTCACGGCACGCGCCGTCCGGCGGATGCCGGCCTCGTCGTACAGGTAGAAGGGGGTGGGGTAGGTCTCGGCCAGCTCGACCGCGCGGTCCTTGCCGATGAAGGGCTTCTTGGGCATGGTGCCTCCCTGATAGCGCTCCTGCAGGATGTTCGTGCAGACAGTCCTGTGGGTGTTCCCCGCAGGCCCACCCGGCGGCCGCGCCCGGACGCCGGGTTCGGCGGGATTGCCTCCGCGCGGGATCCGAGCCTGCCGGCTCCCCCGCGCGCCATCGCACCCGCGCCTCTATCGAATGGGTGAACCCTACAACTGCGCACTCCATCCCACAAGAGCGCGCGCTGCTGCGATATCATTTGGAAACGTTCGACGCGCCACCGGGCGCACCGCGGGACCGTCCGCGGCGCCCGGCCGCCGCGCTTCGCCCGACCGGGAGGAGGACCCGATGACCGATTCGCCCGCCGGCGCCGCCGGGAGCACGGATGAGATGGATGTCGCGGAGCTGACGCGCTTCCGGCGCGACCTGCACCGGATCCCGGAACTCGACTTCGACCTGCCCGAGACGACCGCCTACGTGGAGCGGGTGCTCGGGGCGCTCTCCTGCGAGGTGTCGCGCCCGTGCCGCTCCTGCGTCTGCGCCCACTTCGACGTCGGCGGCACGGGGTGCACGGCGATCCGCGCGGACATAGACGCCGTGCCGGTGGCGGAGCGGACGGGCCTGCCGTTCGCGTCCGAGCACCCGGGGCGGATGCACGCCTGCGGGCACGACGCGCATATGGCCATGGCGCTCGCCGCGGCGCGCTGGGTGGACCGGGCCGTGCGCCGGGATCCGGGCGCGCTGCCGCGCAACGTGCTGTTCGTGTTCCAGCCGGCGGAGGAGACCACCGGGGGCGCCAAGACGGTCTGCGAGAGCGGGGTGTTCGAGCGCTACGGGGTCGACCGCATCTTCGGGTTCCACGTGTGGCCGGACCTGCCCGCCGGCACGGTCGCCTCGCGGCCGGGCCCGCTGCTCGCGCGCTCGAGCGAGGTCACGGCGAGCTTCACGGGCAGGTCGGCGCATATCGCGCGCTACCGCGAGGGCCGCGACGCGCTGGGGGCCGCGGCGCGCTTCGCGGTGGGCGCCAAGTGGCTCTCGCGCAAGCTGGAGCAGGAGGAGCCCTGCACGCTGCGGTTCGGCCGCATGGAGGCGGGGACGGTCCGCAACGCGGTGGCGGCGTCGGCGCGCGTGGAGGGCAGCCTGCGCGTGTTCTCGGATGCGATGTTCGACCGCGCGTGCGCCGAGCTCGACGCCGTGGCGCGGACGGCGGCGGGGGAGGAGGGCTGCGAGGTCGAGCTGGGGTTCTCCGAGGGGTACCCGCCCGTGGTGAACGACCCCGCGCTGTTCGAGCTCGTGCGCGGCGCGCTCCCGCGGCTCGAGGAGGTCCCCGAGCCCCTGCTGATCGCCGAGGACTTCTCGTTCTACCAGCGGCATCTTCCCGGGGTGTTCCTGCTGCTGGGCACGGGGACGGGCACGCCGCTGCATGCGGACACCTTCGATCTGGACGAGCGCGTCCTGCTGCGCGGGCTGGATGCGTACCGGCGCCTGCTGACGACGGCGTGACGCGCCGCCCGGGCGGGGCGGGCGACCGCTTGCGAGCGCGGGGACGGCAAAAAGGTATCAACGGCTCCTTTCGGGGAATATGGGCCATGGACGCGGCGGACCGCCGCCGCACTGACCGAAAGGAGACCGCTCCATGGAATATAAGAACATCGTCGTCGCCGGCGGCGGCGTGCTGGGCAGCCAGATCGCCTTCCAGACCGCCTACAGCGGCTACAACGTGACCATCTGGCTTCGCTCTGAAGGGTCGATCGGGCGCTGCCAGCCCAAGATCGACGCGCTGCGCCGGACCTATCTCGATACGCTGGAGGCCATGAAGACCGACCCCGCCGCCTACGCATACGGCCTGCTCCCCAAGGACGGCGTGACGCCCGAGGCGTGCGACGCCGCCAAGGAGCGCGTCGAGGCCGCGTACCGGGGGCTGAAGCTCACCTGCAGCTACGAGGAGGCGTTCGCGGACGCGGACCTCGTGATCGAGTCCATCGCCGAGAACCCCGAGCAGAAGATCGCCTTCTACACGGAGATGGCGGGCCACCTGCCGGAGAAGACCGTCGTGGTGACGAACTCCTCCACGATGCTGCCCAGCACCTTCGCCTCCTACACGGGGCGGCCCGAGAAGTACCTGGCGCTGCATTTCGCCAACGAGATCTGGGCGCACCCGGCGGCGGAGATCATGCCGCACGCGGGCACCGACATGGCGTACTTCGACGAGGTTGTCGCCTTCGCCGAGTCCATCCGCATGGTGCCGCTCAAGGTGATGAAGGAGCAGCCCGGGTATCTGCTGAACAGCCTGCTCGTGCCGTTCCTCTCGGCCGCCCAGGGCCTGTGGGCGGCGGGCATCGGGTCCGTCGAGGACATCGACCGCGCGTGGAAGCTCGGAACGGGGGCGCCGCTCGGCCCGTTCCAGATCCTCGACGTGGTCGGGCTCACCACGGCGTACAACATCGTCATGATGAAGCCGGAGGCCAAGGACCCCGACTCGCTCGTGGCGCGCATCGGCGCGCTGCTCAAGGAGAAGATCGACGCGGGGGAGACCGGCGTCGCGGCGGGCAAGGGGTTCTACACCTACCGCTGACGGCGTGACGAGGCGCAGTCGGTTCCGGGGGGTCGGCGTCGCAGCCGGCCCCCGTTTTGCTGTGGGGGTGCGGACGGGGGCCGATGGCGGGGAGGGATGCGGCTCCCGGCCAGGGCGCCGTTTGTACGAGCGGCCGGGCAGGGGAGGGTCAGTGGCCGCGGCGCTTCCTCTTCGCCTTGTCCCGCTTCTGCATGAAGCGCAGGATGCGCTTCTCTTTCTGTTCCTCCCGCTTTCGAGATGCGCTTTCTCGTGCCTGCGTTTCTCGCTGCTCGGCTAGGGCGAGCTGCGCTTTAGTCGAGGGGCCGCGTCGCCTCAGCTCGCGTGCGACCTCGCGTTGACGGCGTTTGGGGTTTTCCGCCAACGCGCGCGTTCGGTGGGAGACGGGTTCGCTGAAGGTGAGTTGGGTCCATTTGTGGAGCACGAAGTCGAGGATCTCCTCGCAGGACGGTTCGGCGCCGAACACCACCCGGCATGCACTGAGCTGTCCGTCTTCGACGCGCTCCACGATTCCCACCCAGAACTGGCCGTCGAAGCGCACGACAAGGGTGGAGGATACGCTGATCTTCCGCATGGCTGATTCCTCCTTTTTGTAGAAGCCACGCGGAGAAGGGACAACCAAGGAGGCAGGTTACTGACGGGCGCCGCCCGCACCCCGACTACCCGACGGGGTCGTGTTTTTATCTCCGATGCGCTGATTATAGCGCGCTCCGGTGGCCCGCGCAGGTTTTGGCGGCGTTGCTTGTGTGGGTTGGGGCGCGTGGAGGGTGGGGGCGCGCCGTTGCGGCAGGTGTGGGTGTTTGCGTTGGGTGCAAGGGTGGCGATGCGGTCGATATTAATGTTACGCGTATTCCGCTTCGCGCAAAGACTCGCCAGCACGTCCTCGGCCTCCGCCTCCGAGAAGTCCTCGACGGCGGGCGTTACGCCCTCGTGCCCCGCGATCTCGGAGAACGTGAAGGCATCGGCCTCCGGCGCCACCTGCGTGCGCTGGAGCTCCGAGCCCGCCGCCACGAAGCAGTCGAGGACCCCGGCCTCCTCGACGTCCATCACGTCGGCTAGCAGCTTGATGCCGCGGTCGTAGTTGAACGTCTTGGTCTCGAACTCGTAGGTTATCGAGCCAGTCTTGTACCCGACGTTTCGGGTGTAGTTCCCGAGCCCCGAGACCTCGATCTTCGGGACCATGATCTCCTTGTCATTGCGCCCCGCGCGCGCCATGCGGCGTGGCGAGTTCAAGCACGTCGAGCACGCCGCGCGCTTGTAGACCTCGTCAAGTACGCTCGTGTAGTTCCTTACGTATGCGATTGAGTTGGCAATCGGTTACTTCTCGTCTCCCTCGCTGCCGGAGATCCTACGCCAGCGCCTCATCTGCGCGCTCTCGTCGGTGGCCGCGCCCGCGTTCGGCAGGCCCGTCGCTCCCGTCTGCGCCTGGGCGGTCGTCCCCGCACTGATCATCCACGGCTCGGCCGCCCTCAGCTTGTCTATGTCGTTGCCGTAGTCACTGAGCAGCGCACGGGCGGCCTTGATGTTCCTTGCTCCAGCGATCTGCAGCTCGAAGCCCACGCGCTCCTCGTCGCCCTGGCGGTGCAGCTTGTCCATCTCGGCGCGCAGCTTCTCGGCCGTCTACGCGGTTTTGGGTGCCTCCGAGATTTCGCCCTCAAGTTCGGCGATGCGCGCGTCACGCTCAGCAAGCGCCGCCTCGTGGCCCGCGCGTGCCTGGGCGGCCGCGTCACCGCCAGCAGCCGCTGCGCTCACCTGCGCCTGCGACGCCTCATCCTGGTCGTCGCGCTGCGGCGCCTGCTGCCGCGCGACCTCGTCGACCTGCTTCGTTTCGTCCTGAAAGCCATCCATCTGCCCGTCCTTCCAGTAAGGCGGGCAAAGAAAAAGCCCGCACCCAAACGATGGGTACAGGCTATGGGCGCGTCACAAAGACCCCGTGAGGGGATAATGGGAAGAAGGACGAGGGCAAGGAGGCAGCGATGTGCGTGAGGATGTGCCCGCTCACGGTCGAGGAGGCGCAGGCCGTGCTGGACGCGCGCGCCACTCCCGGCGCGCACGCGATCCGCTACATCGAGCGCCCGGACCCCCTGCACGACGCTCGCCCGGGCAGCCTCGTTCCCGTCTACGTTCCCAAGGGCGGCGGCCTCGCCGTCGCACGCCTCACGTGGGGCTTCCCGCTCGACGGAAAGCCCAACGCCGTCTTCAACACGCGCATCGAGTCCGCCCTCGAGCAGCTGCGCCTGGGCAGGCGCGGCATGTGGGCGAAGGCCATAGCGGAGGGGCGCTGCCTCGTGCCCGTGCGCGCGTTCTACGAGGGCCACATGACCGAGAGGGTCGAGAGCGAGAAGACCGGCAGGTCCGTGCGCCGCCAGTACCTGTTCCGACTCCCCGGCGCCAGGGCGTTCCTGATCGCCGCCGTGCGCGAGGGCGACCGGTTCTCGATCGTCACCACTAGGCCGAACGCCAGCGTGGCGCCCATCCACGACCGCATGCCGCTCGTGCTCGGGCCCGGAGAGTCGAGCGTGTGGCTGGGACCGAGTTTCGCCGCCTTGGCAGACCGCAATCAGACCATTCTTCTGTCTAGGCCAAGCATATAGATACAAGTTCAATTCTTTTTGAAATAACCAAACTCATGGAGACAAGACTCGCCCTGGAAAAAGATGCGGCTCCCTGGTAACCTGGGGGATGTATCTTAGAAAGGGTGAAGCACAGTGATACCCATGATTGATCTATTTGCTGGTCCTGGGGGGCTCGGTGAAGGCTTCTCTTCGTTGCGGGACGAGGCGGGGAAACCCATCTTTCAGAGCATCCTGTCAATTGAGTGTGACGAGCAAGCCCATAGGACGTTAAGGCTTCGAGCCTATCTTCGGAAGATTCTCAAGGCTGACGGAAAGGTACCTTCTGTCTACATCAGGTACATGCAAAAGCACGACGAGAAGAGCTTCCAAGAGCTGATCGCATATAAACCTCGTCTATGGAAGCAATCCGTGGAAGAGGCCCTTCTAGCCAGACTAAAGGAAGGCGACAGCACTCACGTAGACATCGCAAAAAGGCGTCTCGAGAACTGGCGGAAGAAGAACGGTAACGGCTCCCTTGTCATCATAGGCGGACCGCCCTGCCAAGCATACTCACTCGCAGGAAGATCCAGAAGGGCCCATGACGAGAACTTCGAGAACGACGAGAAGCATACTCTTTATAAGTGCTACCTGTCGTTCATCGAAGCCCTGAAGCCGGACATATTCGTAATGGAGAACGTCAAGGGCTTGCTATCCGCAACCCATGATGGCCATGAGATGTTCTCTCGCATCGTCGCTGACATGGAGGGAGCGGGATACGAGATTCGTTCCCTTGTAACTGAAAGCCCTGAAAGCCCGCGCGACTACGTGGTTCGCGCGGAGGACTACGGCATTCCGCAGACACGCCATCGCGTCATCTTGCTGGGGGTCAGAAAAGGCCTCGGCATCGAAACGACTATCTTGGAAAAGAAGAGGAGAGTTAGCCTCGGGGAGGCGCTCACGGGAATTCCGAAGATAAGAAGCGGCTTCTCGAAAAGGAACAGTAGCTCGGAGATCACGAGCTGGGCGGCATACGTCGACTCCGCAGCCAAGAGGCTTCTCGAGACGAGCGTGGGAGAGGAGATTGCCCCTGCTCTCAGGCGAGTCCTCTCAACTCATCCGCCAAGAAAAGACGAGAGGACGGAAATAACTTCCGACCACGGCATCTATGACTCCTGGTATCGGGGCAGACTTGGAAATAGGAAGGTGCTGACGAGTCATGTTGCAAGGGCCCACCTTGCTTCGGACTTGGACCGCTACTTGTTCTGCTCGGCATACGCAGAAGTTAAGGGTGTCCCTCCTCGCTTGAATGATTTCCCTCGGCAGCTCCTTCCCAATCATAAGAATGTTCAGAGCGCGGAGGGAGGGTCATTCAAGTTCAATGATCGGTTCCGCGTCCAGATGGCCGACAGCCCCTCAACAACTATCACGTCGCACATAGCAAAGGACGGACATCATTACATCCATCCCGATCCCGTCCAATGTCGAAGCCTGACCGTGCGCGAAGCGGCAAGGCTCCAGACATTCCCAGATGACTACCTGTTCGAGGGAAACCGAACCTCTCAATACACGCAGGTTGGAAACGCCGTGCCGCCAATGCTCGCCCAGCAAATCGCGGTCGTCGTCGCCAATGCGCTTGGGAGAAAGCCGGTCTAAGCCAATGAAGGGCTAAACGCGACTTCGGCTGGCCCTGATTTTATATGGGCAACCGCTGCCTCTCATTCGCTTGTAGAAGTCAATCAAGATGACAGACTGCTTGTCACTGGGGAGCTTGGCAGGAATCTGCGCCGCAACCTTTAGAATGCCAAGCTCCTTTTCGGAGCCTTCGCCCTCACGTAGACACCAGCTGAGGAACTTCTTCCAGAATTCGGGGCCAGCTTCGACAACTTCAGTCTGCGCCTCTATTCCGTTGAGCTCTCCCTGGCTCTTGGCCTCCTGGCGCTCAATGTCACGCTCGTCCTCCAAGCTATTGAGCTTCTTAATCCACTCTTCATCCCATTGGATGTCTGCCTTTCTGACCGTGAGCCAGCACTTCTGCTGCTTTGCCCACTCTGAGATGTTCCGATATCCCTCCGCCGGGCTCATCAGTACCTCATGAGCTTTATCAGCCGCAAGCTCCAAAGCCTTCTCAAGCTGCGGATCAATATCCTGCCTATTCCAAATTGCTAGAAAGTCGAGAGACTTCCCCATTCTCTCCAAGGAACGCGAGAGCACTCCAATCGTGAGGACAACGTGCTGGGACCTATATCCGCCAGCCTCATACCAATCTCTGCCTTGGACGATCTTCCCAGTCGAGTCGAAGATTATTTTCTTTGCAATGAGCCTTTTGAAATAGTATTCGTTGAACTGTTTGTCGTTCTTCTCCCACTCGTCGGTTATTGTCTTTGCAAACTCGGCGAAGTTCTTTTGAGCGCCCCTGTTGACCAGATAACCCTTATCTCCCCAAACCATGAGATACTTAGCGAGGTCGGTTTTCGAAAAAGTCTGAGCCTTGGGATACGTACGAACGAATGCGCGCTTCTTTGCAGGGGTTAGATATGCCTGAGCATCCCGATACGAGCCCCTAGCCCTTTCGTAGTACCACTTTGTCTGAGTGAAGCTATCGGTCTTCATCGGAGCCAGAATCCTTCTCGAGAAGTCTTCAATCCGAATGTGATAGGGATGGTTCGCAAAGAAGTCCGCAGCAGAGACCTTGTTCTGGCTGTTGGCAAACTCGGAGATTCTGGGGACGAGGTCCTTGGCGTCCTCGGGACTAATCTCGCTCAGCTTCATCTGAACAAAAACTTTCCGAAGATCTTTCTTCGCCTTGAACGCGGCATAAATAGAGGCCGTCGTCTGTGCCCCGTTGACAATCTGCAGGTTCTCAAGGCTTGCAATCTTTAGTCCACCGTCATCCTCAACAACGCCAACGCGTTCAGCGGTTGCCGTTATTCCGTTATTAAAGGAGAAGAAGAGCTCGGGTTCATTCTCCAGTGTCCTCCTGATGCCTTTGTTGACGTTGCTTCGGGCTTGAAGGAAGACTCTGACGTTTGCCTCCAGGAGCCTTGTCCCCCAGCGGTCGTAGATTGCGGCAAGGTCAGCGCCGGGAATCGCGGCGAGGAACACCCTGCGTCGATCCTTCGTTGAGCTTGCGAGAAGGGTGGGGATTGGACCAGTTGGAAGCTCGTTGAAATCAATATGGAGGGGTTCCCGCTCCTTGCCGGATTCAACGAGGTTCTTTATTCGTTCGATGTCCCAGACGTTGTAAACGATCTCCCTATTGTCGAGATCGCCCTGCTTCTTGCCTTCAATCCTTTTGCTGAGAAGCTTGTTGGTAAGGAGGAACAGGTTGACGCGAGAAATCTTCTCCCATCTCGAGCTAATCATGTCAGCAAGATTAAACCCCGGGTCCGTTGGCTCAAGGGAGGCCCTGAACCTAGCATCCAGCGCCTTAATAAGGTATTTTTCGAGCCTTCGAAAGTCGGCCTCCATATCTGTGTTTGTCAGCGTGCTCAAGCTCGTGTCTTGAGAGTAGTCGAGCACGATGAGGCCGAGCGTATAGCCTTCCTCCTGGGATGGGACCCCCATCTCTAGGGGGTCGCCGCAGAAGCCATCGACCCTAATGCCCCGTTGAGACGAGGGCTGAAAGTAAGAGCGCTCTGCATAGTCGAACTCGCCTGCATCGATGAGGAGCTCCACCATTTGATCGAAGAAGGCGTCCTCCTTGAACTCGCCTTGTGCCTCTGCTGACGAGACGACTTCCTGATACAGCTCTTCGTAATACTCTTCAATGGTTTGCATGTCTTATCCCATCGCGCCGAGCAGCGAATCCTCGTTAGCCAAGTAGTCTTGGCAACAACTAAGGTCGATTTGGTATTTCACCTTCATTATCCCAGCCGGACAGTTCTCAGAGGTTATCCTTGGAAACTCCCCGCGTACCTCGAAGATCGACGTTTCGCCTTCGGTCCATCGGTCGGCAGAGTAGTCGTCCTCGTCGAAGTATCCAACGTTGGCAAGCTTCTTCTCAAACATCGCGATGTCGAATGGAGACACGAGACACACTTTGATCTCCCTAACGAGGTCCGAGACAGTAAAGGCCTTCGGGTTGTCCTCCATGGACTCGCTAAGCTCTACAACGTAAAGGAAGAGCCTTTCAGACTCGTTCTTATTGAGCTGCATTTCGGAAGAGATCAATATTGCGGGGTTCGCGGAGTCGCGCTTGCTTTTAACTTCGACGAAGGTCTGGCCAAACTCGAAGTCTCTTCTTCCGGCGTCAGGGCCCGCCCAATGTGCCAACGCCTCTCCCTGCGAATAGACCTCGAATGCAAACCTTTGCAGGAACATGAGTTCAGCGATGAGGCCCTTTTGCTCCTCACGGGACAGACGCGCTCGCGTAGGCTTGAGGAAGGCGCTCCATCGTTGCAGGCGGAGAATGGCCGCAGCTCGTATGGCATCCTTGCTGAGGCCCTGAATCGAGTGGACGATATCTAGCGCAACTCGATAGAAGAAGTCCTCCATGCTGTTGCTTCTTAAGATGATGGCCAGCGTGCTCGTGTGCTTATAGTCGTAGACCACAAGATGCTCGAATAGGGGGATGGCTATCGGCTCCCAATGTTCAGTGCCATATTCGATTAGAAGTGCCGGATGCCCTTCGTAACTCTTTCCCCAAAAGATCCGCCTGCCGGAGGGGTTGTCGGCTTCGCCGACAAGGCGCACGTTGAAATCGGATGAAGCCGACGAATTCTCGATTTCCAACCAAGGAAATTGTGTGCTAGTCGTCCGCATAGTCGTCATCGCTCTCTTCCCTGAAATCGCTGCTGATGTTCTTAAGTGCGACTTCGTTGAAGACGTAATCAACAAGGTTTGCCTGGGCGCTGCTCTTGGGGAAGCTGATGCTCCATCCAATTGCTTTTTCTTGGTGCTCAGGGGAGCCCCAGCCGTCGATTTTCGTCCAGTTCTTCGAGCGCTCGTTGTTTCCGAACTTCATGTTCACGGGATGAATCACCAAAAGGGGTTTCGTCCTCTCGGCGCGATAGTACCTATCGGAGCAGTTCTTAGTCCTCTCCGGGTTTTCGGCCCTGAACCTCTCCTCGGCACGCTCTATCTGACCCTCGGTAAGTCCGGCCTTCTCGACACCGCGGCTTGCCAAGCGGTTGTTCTCGCCAACGACGAGCGAGGCGCCATTTGTGCGCAAGCCTGGTGACCTCCGCTCGCAACTGACTCGACCAACCACGGGAAGATCCATGGAAGCGTCGGAATCGCCCCCCTGTGCGACGAGGACGTCCCACAATGTGAGCTCGTCAATGGAAAGGCAGCCGTCGATGTAGTTGAGAATCGGCGTTGTCTGGGATCGAATTGACTCAGTGTCATCGTTTTTGTAGCAGCTAAGAAATGATTTGATGTGACACACCGGAACGTTTCTAAAGAGGAACCGCTCCGTCGCATCCCTACTTGCTTTGTCTAGACTCCTAAGGAGGTCGAAGCACGCCTGAATATTGCTATCAATGACTCTCCGGTCTCTAACAAACGACACGGTTTCCGCGAAACCATTGTTAAGGTCAATTGGAGCCTTAACGATCTTGCCGGTCCCCATCTTGTTTCGGGCGGTCACGGTAAGAGAGTCGGGAGACCGCTGGATTTTTAGGCCGTAGTCCCTTGGGTTGCTCCTTAGCTGCCTCATCTCTCGGAGGTCCGCAATCAGATCATCTGTGGAGTCGGCGACGAACTTGTACCAACCGGCTGCCTGCTGTGACATCCAAATCCTGCACAAGTCCTCGTAGCCAGCACGATAGCCGAACCAGCGCGCCATCTGCATGAGTGCGTCATATGCCTTTGCGTTTCTTGAGTAGTAGGAAACTGTCAGACCCTCAAGGGTGAGCCCTCGAGAAAGCCTATAGCCTCCGACGGCGATAACGTGCTCGACTTGGCCATCGTAGTTCAGGACGTCGTTCGAGTCGGTGTTGATGCTAACGACGTGGATTCGGGCAACCGAGTCAATCAGCGCCGGCTGCACCTCGTCCCAGATGAAGCGGTCGTCCAGAGTGGTCTCATACTCTCTAGACCACGTCTCCTTGAGCATGACGATCTCGTTGTCGCTGGGACAGCTCAGAGCCATGGAAACGGGCAGCCCGGCAAGAGCGTTTACCGATTCACGGAGGACCTCTAGGTAGTCTGAGATGCAGTCAGCAACTGACTTCTGGGGAATCTTGTACGGGGAGACGTTGACCATCATCGTGCAGTGTTCAGATGATTGTCCCCTTAGGCTACGTATAGTGTCGGCCAAGACGAAAGCTCTTATAGCCTCTTTCAGGCTGTCAGGAAGAGCGTGCATCTTGTACGTGCTCTTGTGCTTCGGGGGAAGGAAGTCGTCGATGTCGTCGATGAACCTAAGATGTCTTGGGCGGGGTTCGTCAAAGTCACCAAACACCTTCTCGGCGCCGAAGTAGTCCGACGAGTCGCTTAGGGTGTAGATGAAGCTGCCGGGGAACAAGTCCCTTCCGTAGTCTTCGGACTCGAGGTCGGGGTCAATCAGGATATTGGCGTACGGGGTGGCAGTATATCCGAGATAACAGCAGCGACTGAAGAGACTGAGAATGTTGCGAATCTGCCCATTGATTCTGGTCGGCTCGTCGTCTCGATGCTCTCGCTTGTACTTTCCGTTAATTGAGGCATTATCCGCCTCGTCATCGATGATGAGGATGGGATCGTTAGAGTTCGCATTAGACTTAAGCCACTCATATACCTGCTTCAATGCGTTGCTGTTCTTCTTTATGACGAAAATCAGCGGTACGTTTTGCGTGACGTGCTGCACCTGAATTGACATCAGGGCTCCGGCGCGTCGCTTATTAAAGTCCTCCGCCCTAGTCGTGCACATCATGACGTGAGGCTCAATGGGCTTTGTCAATCCGACACCAACAGGTTGGCGAGTATTGTTCTCTATCGTAAAGCCCGTAAATCCCTCTTCGATGCGCTGCTGAGTCTGGCTCCTCAGCACGTTGTGGACGCCTGCCATGACGATGATGAGCTTGAAGCCCGCATCAGCCGCCCTCGAGATAACACCAATGTAGTTCGACGTCTTCCCCGATTGAACGGAGGCTACAACTAGCCCTCGCCTCTCAAAACATTCGCTGCCTCTAGGATCTGCCATGAGATCAAGAAGGTTATAGGTGTCCCGATCGAGCGTCCTCACAGCGTTTTTCGACCATCTCTTCGTAAAGAGCAAATAGTCTTTGTATCGATTCCAATACTTCCATCCGATCTGGTCCTCAACATCGTCGAGCCACTTATGAGTCGAGTCGTCGAAATAGGCGAACCCGACCTTCTTTTTGATGGTGAACTCGGAGCAGTATCGCTTTACCAATGCCGGGACGATGGAAAGCTTGTCCTCCTCAGTCGCAGTTGGAAACGAGGCAGGCTGAAGGATATCGTAATATCGCTCGTACTCTTGCCTAACCTGTTCCTCCTCAGGGCTCTCGCCCCCCAAAGAAAGAATACGTCGAACAGTTTCATCCACCAGTCTGGAAAACTCGTCTCTAGTCACAACCATTATTCCTCTGTTTCATCGATTCCAAGCGCACCTAGGGTCTTACTCCAGCTTGAGGCGAAGGGCTCTGCAGCTCTCATGATGCCGAGAACGTCCTCTTCCGGTATGCCCCGTTGCTTGAGCTGGGAGAAGAATGCCTTTGCGGCAACTGAGAAGCTCTCATTGTCAATCGGCTCAAAAGACACGCTCTCCGTGTTGTTTTCAAGATCGTAGAAAAGCGACTCAGTGGGGAATGTCGACTCAATTAAGGAAAAGACTGACTCCAGAGCTTTTGCGTTCTCTTCACCAACGTCGGTGCGCAGCGCTGATATGACTGGGTTCTCTCGGTTGATGCGATAAATTCTCTTCTCTCCTGATTGTTCCACGGCCCATGCGGGATACGCCTCGGGAGAGGTCAGGCGGATCGCGCGCCTGCGATAGGTCTTTTTCGAAGGCGCCCCAATGGATGCGATTAAGGTCTTGATTCTGTTTCGGACGACCTCAGGCATCTGAGCCGAGACCTTCTTGACGTCTATTTTCCACAGCTCGTCTTGGTCGACGCCAATGTCAATCTTTACCCGAGTAAGTTGGGTCAGCGCGGTCTTCTTGGCGACGCCGAACCAAGTGCCATAAAGGATAAGACGCTTTGCTCTATAAAGGTATACACCTTGGTTTTTGAGATACCCATCACGGAGGCCGTAGTAATCATATTCTTGTTGGCTCGTGTAATGAGACCGGTGCGGCAGGGTAAATGCCTGCATGGTGACGCCAGGGCAGATTACCTCGAAGGGCTGAACTTGCGTTGCCTTGTGTCTCGAGTTGAATGGGTCAATTGGGTCAAGCTTGCGACCGTTAAATGAGATGTCTATGCGAGAGAGCCCCGGCTCGCCAGCAAGAAAACGATGGAAGACGAGGGCGAGGTGGCTCTGAGCTTCACTAATGACGCGAGCGTAATAAGAAACTTTCGCAGAACCACTTGCGCCGGAGAGTCGGTCGACTTTCTCCCAGAGAACTAGAGTCCCATCGCCGGTCAGATACTCAAGACCTCGAATGCTCTCAAAATCATGTCTTTCAATAATCTTCCAAGAATTATCGTTAATCACTACGTCGAGATCCCAGGTAAACGCCGAGAGAGAGCCTTCACATCGCGAGGCAACTGTCAGCCTGCGACACTGGGAGAACGACGCAGTTTTCATACCAAGGCCAAACCGCCCCAAGTCTTTTGGGGCCCTTTCGGCGCGAGGACTTGTACTGCCCAGTCGCATCGCCTTTCGTAGCTCGCTTGCACTCATCCCGGCGCCGTTATCGATGATGCTGACGTAGAAGTCGTCGGCGGGGATGGCGAGAACATCGATATGGGATGCGTTAGCGGAAATTGAGTTATCAATGATGTCTGCGAGCGCACTATTGAATGAATAGCCTATATCACGAAGGCTCTCGATTAATATGCCTGGCTCCGGATCGAGGATGTCCGAAGTGAAGTCGGATTCGCTCATAAAATGCCTAACTCAAAGTGCTTCCCATATAAAGAGTATATCAGCACGATAGAGCGCAATCTTGACCCATAAGGTGAGCGGAAGCCCACTAGATTAACCGCTATGTCAAGCCAATACGGCGTAGAGAACGAGAAGAACGAGAAGAACGAGAAGAACGTCGGCTTGTCACCGAGTCCGACCCAAGCGACCCGAGACGAACACATCGTCGTAGCGACCATCCGGGCGTAGCTCAAGCCCGCTCGAGTTTTGCCCGCCGCCACCCGGGGTGCCGCCACCGCCGTCCGCTGCCCATCGAGGGCTGTCCGCAGCCCGCCCGCCTCCGCTCCGTTGCGCGCACGGCTCGGGCCCGCCCCGCCCCACGCGCGAGGGCCGGTCCCACGGCCGCCCCGCCCGCTCCGGCTGTGTATTGCGCCGCGGCTCGCTCCAGCCGGCTGCGCCCTCGCATCGCGCCTGTGTTTGCTAGCGTCTTACTTACGGGTT
>NZ_JAQECM010000037.1:0-24094 GCF_027669965.1 Candidatus Collinsella stercoripullorum
CGCCCGGCGGACGCGCCCGCGCCGCGCCCGGCCCCCGGGACCGACGGCCGGGCCTACTCCCCCGTCTCCCCGTCGCGCGCCGCGTCGCGTGGGGCGCGCTCCGCCTCCCAGGCGCGCAGGGTGTCGAAGACCGTCTGCGCGACGTCCGCGGGAACCCCCTTCACGGCGGCGATATCCTCGGCGCTCGCCGCCCGCAGCCGCTTCATGGAGCCGAAGCGGCGCATGATCGCGCGCTTGCGCGTCGGGCCCACGCCGGGCACCTCGTCGAGCACGGACACGGTCATGGCCCGGTCGCGCAGCTCGCGGTGGAAGGTGATGGCGAAGCGATGGGACTCGTCGCGCACCTGCTTGATGAGGTAGAGCGACGCCGACCCGGAGGGCAGCACCACCGGCGTGTCGTCCCACGGCACGAAGATCTCCTCGTCCGACTTCGCGAGGCCGCAGACCGGGATGTCGAGCCCCAGCTCGGCGAGCTGGTTCAGGGCCGCCGTGAGCTGCGGCTTGCCTCCGTCGACCACCAGCAGGTCGGGGCGGCTGCCGAAGCGCTCGTCGGCCATGCGCTCCGGGGAGTAGCGGCGCCCGAGCACCTCGGACATGGAGACGAAGTCGTTGGCCTCGGTGAGCTCCGCGCGGATCTTGAAGCGCCGGTACTGGCTCTTGTCGGGCCTGCCGTTGGTGAACACCACCATCGAGGCCACCGTGAAGCGCCCGTGGATGGTCGAGATGTCGAAGCACTCGATGCGCATCGGCGGGGCGTCGAGCGCCAGGGCGCTCTCCAGCTGCAGCAGCGCCTGGTTGGTCCGGTCGTCGGCGTACCCGGTGCGCATCATGTAGCGCATGAGCGCATGGCGGGCGTTGCGCTCGCAGGTCTCCAGCAGATGGCGCTTCTCGCCGCGCTGCGGCCGATGCAGGGCGCACCTCCTGCCGCGCTTGCCCGTGAGCCACTCGCCGATCAGCTCGGCGTCCTCGAGGTCGACCGCGACGTCCACCTCGGCGGGGATGTCGGCGGTCTCGTCGTAGTAGCGCTTGACGAACCCCGACACCAGCTCCTCGGTGTCGACGTCGAGCCCCTTGTCGAGGATGAACTCGCAGCTGCGCACCGTGCGCCCCTCGCGCACCGCGAACACGCAGGCGCCCGCGATGGTCTCCTCCCGGTAGAAGCCGATCAGGTCGATGTCGACGCTCGTGGGGAACACGACCTGCTGCCGGTCGTCGAGCCCGTCGATGACCTCGAGGCGGCGCTTGATGCGGCCGGCGCGCTCGAAGTCGAGGTCCGCGGCGGCGTCGGCCATCTCCTGCTTGAGCTCGCCCACCAGCTCGCGGCGCTGGCCCGCCAGGAACCGCTCCACGCGGCGCACGCTTCTCGCGTACTCCTCCGGGGACACCATGCCCGCGCACACGCCGGGGCCGCGGCCCACGTGGTAGTCGAAGCAGGGGCGCCCCTTCTGCGCGCAGATGAACGAGACGAGGTCCGCGTCGTCGGGGCTCTTGGCGAGCAGCCGGCGCACGCGCTTCCACTCCGCGCAGGTGGCCGAGCAGATGGGGCAGACCTTGCGCAGGGTGTCGATGGTCTCGCGCGCGGCGCGGGCATCTGTGTACGGGCCGAAGTAGCGCGTGCCGGGGCGATGCTTCTCGCGGGTGTACTTGATCGCCGGGAACAGGTCCCCGTGCGTGACGGCGATATAGGGGTAGCTCTTGTCGTCCTTGTAGTCGACGTTGAAATAGGGGTGGTACTGCCCGATGAGGTTGCGCTCGAGCACGAGCGCCTCGTGCTCGCTGTCCACCACGATGTAGTCGAAGCTCGCCACGAGCTGCATCATGAGCGGGATCTTCTCGCGGTCGTCCGTGAGCTGCACGTACTGCTTCATGCGGGCGCGCAGGTTCTTGGCCTTGCCCACGTAGATGACCTCGCCGGCGGCATCCTTCCACAGGTAGCAGCCGGGGTCCGTGGGAACGCGGGCGACCTGGTCCACGAGGCTCGGGGTGTGGTCCGCGCCCTCCGAGGCGACGTGGCGCGCCGCTGCGCGGGCGTCGAGCGGGGCGACCGGGAGGCTCCGCGCGGGCAGCCCGTCCGCGGAGAGCGGCTCGGGTGCCGGGCCGGGCTGCGCCGGCGCGGAGGGCGTCGATTCGCTGCGGGTCCCCATGGGCGCCGATCACCTGCCCTCTCGAAAAATAAACCCCGCCGGCGCGAAGCCGGCGAGGCGTCAAGTTCTGGCTCCTCGAGTAGGACTCGAACCTACAACAACGCGGTTAACAGCCGCGGGCTCTACCATTGAGCTATCGAGGAATCGCTGCGTGCAGCATTGTACCCACCCGCGCCCCGGCGCACAAGTACCGTACGCGAAATCCCCAAACCTCGCCCGGGCCGCGGCGGGAACCGGGGGCGCCGCCGCGGCCCGGCCCGCCGGCGACCGGCACCGTATGCACACACACGTGCAGCATTTCCGCTCATCGCGCGCGAGGGGTCCGGGCAGCTCGCGCCATGTGATACCATGCCCACGCGCGAAACGCGCACATGCGCGCGCCGTGAGGGTGCAGTCGAGATAAAGGAGCGTCGTGAAGCACTTCATGCAGTCCGAGGCCTGGGCAGCGTTCCAGCGCAGCCAGGGCAACAAGGTCGTCATGCGCGAGGGGGACGGCTGGAGCTACCTCGCCGTCGAGGAGGTCCAGGTCTTCGGACCGGCCCGCACCAAGCGCCTGTACACCCCGTACGGCCCGAGCTTCGAGAGCCTCGACGCCCTCGAGTCCTCGCTGGCTTCGCTCGAGGACCTCGCGCGCCGGGAGGGCTCGGTCTTCGTGCGCGTCGAGCCCATGGGCCCCGACGCCGAGGCGGAGCGCGGCGCATCGGAGCTCCTGCAGCGCCTGGGGTATCGCCGCGCGGCGCACATGCTGCCCGAGGACACCTGGAGGCTCAACCTCACCTGCGGGCGCGACGCCCTGCTCAAGGGGATGGACAAGTCCAACCGCAAGCGCTACCGCAAGCTGGCGGACCACGACGTGGAGATCCGCACCTCCACCGACCCTGAGGACATCCCGCTGCTCACCGACCTCATGCATCAGGTCGAGGACCGCAACGGGGTGACGCTGCGCGACACCGACTACCTCAAGGAGGAGGCCGCCTCGCTGTTCCCCGGGGGGCACGGCAGGCTCTACCTCGCCGTCACGCACGAGCGCGACGCGGAGGGCAACCCCACCGACAAGGAGGTCGTCGTGGCGGCGAACTTCGTCTTCTTGGACTACGACTGCTGCTACCTGATCCACAACGGATCCGACAAGGCCTACTCCCGCACCGGGGCCAACGTCGGCATGCAGGTCCAGATCGTGCTCGACGCCGAGGCGGAGGGCCGCAGCTGGGTCGACTTCCACGGCATGGCCCCCGAGGGCTCGGGCCCCGACCACCCCTGGGCCGGCTTCACCAAGTTCAAGCAGTCCTTCGGCGGCGAGGCGCGCCACTACCTGGGCACCTGGGAGAAGCCGGTGCGCCGTGCGCACTACGCCGTGTACTCCGCCGCGCGCCGCCTCATCGCGCACAAGTAGCGATGAGGCCGGCCGGCGCCGCATCTCAGGCGCCGACCGGCCTCATCGCGCGCTTCTCCCCGGGCCCGTCCGACCCCACGGGCTCCCTTACGCGACCACATCCATATACCGCTTGAACTTGTCCACCTGGTGCATCCAGGTGATCTTCGCCCACAGCTTATGGGCCAGCGTGTCGCCCGGGCAGTCGTACGGGTACCCGATGCGCCCGTCGCGGTAGTACGCGAGGGTCTCGGCCCGCACCTGCGGGTCCGCCACATGGTTCCTCACGACGCGCGCGGGCACGCAGGTGTAGAGCCGGTCGCCGTACCCCTCCTGGTAGGGGATCTCGCAACCGAGCACGTACTCGTCCACGAACAGCTTCGCGATGTTCACCCCGCCCAGGGCCATGTAGTACGTGTTGCGGCCCGCCCTCGTGTTGACCTCGAAGAACTTATAGCGCCCGTCGCGCTCGTCGTACTTGATGTCGAAGTTCGCGAACCCGCGGTAGCCCACGTGGGCGCAGAAGCGCGTCGCGTCGTCGATGATCTGCTCCACGCGCTCGGGCATGATGCACATGGGGTTGCCGATGCGCGCCGGCGAATGGTCCTGCAGGATCACCCTGCCGCCCGCGACCGCGCGCACGCGCCCCGCGGCGTCGGAGAACGTCGTGAGCGAGCGAATGGCCTCGTCGGGGCCGGGGATGAAGTCCTGCACCACGAGCTCGCGGTCGTAACCGGCCTCGCGGAGCATGTCGAAGATGCGGACGAGCTGCTCGGGACCGGCGACCTCGTAGACCTTCTCCTTGCCCGGGAAGCTCATGAGGTCGTAGCGACCGGAGTTCGAGGGCTTCGCGATCAGCGGGTAGGTGAAGGCGTCCGCATCGATCGCGGCGTCGGGGTCGGCGCAGTCGAACACCCAGGTCTTGGGGTACGCGATGCCGAGCTCCTCGCAGATGCGGTAGAACCGCTCCTTCTGCGTGATCTCGTCGAGCAGGGGGAAGTCGTTGTAGGGCACCACGAACCAGCGGGAGAGCTCCTCCTTGTACGCCGACAGGATGCGCGCGTGCCAGTCGGCGTTGCCGAAGACGAGCGGGATCTTCCCCGCCGCCGCGAGCTCCTCGCCCAGGGTCCGCAGATAGGCCACGACCGCCTCGTCGCCCTGATGCATGGCGGGCACGACGCGGTAGTCCACCAGGCGGCTCGACGAGGTCACGCGCACGTCGATGGCGGAGACCACGATGGTCTTGACGCCGTAGGTCTCATGGAAGCAGCGCGCGAAGGAATACGAGAGGATCTCGCCGCCGAGGGCGACGGGGACCAGGCGCTCGCGCAGGTCGTCGGCGGTCAGGGTGGGGTCGGGGTTCATGGTCGCTCCTGTTCTCAGCGCTCGCCCGAGCAGACCGCCCGCGCGATCCGCGCGATCTCGGCCATCTCGGTCGGCGTATGGTCGGTGGGAAGCGGCGCGACGCGCGCCGTGATGTCATCGGAGGTCGAAAGGCCGGACCGATCGGTGGGCACCCGGTACGCGCCGGGGTCGAGCACCCCGGGGAACAGCTCGGGCCGGTACCAGGCGGTGGTGTAGTAGCCCGCCGCGCACACCTCGCGGATGAGGCGGTCGGCGGCGGCGGTATCGGGCGCGAGGACCGGGAAGCGCAGGAGGGGCTGGACCGGCCCCTCCATGGCCGCGGCGAAGGTCTCGACGCACGTGCCCGCGAGCTCGCGGCGCAGGACCTCCGCGGCCTCGGCGCGCATGCGCTCGGTATCGCGCAGCCGGTCGAACGCGGCGAGCACCTTGGAGCACAGATGGGCGCTCGGGCGCATGGGCTCGCGGGAGACCTTGCCGCGCAGCTCGTCCACGCTCACCGGCGGCTCGAACAGCCCGACGCGCGCCAGGCCGTGCCGCAGCCCGCGGGCGACGGAGGCGGGGACGTGGTTGAACACCCGGTTCTGGGGGATGAAGGCCCCTTCGAGCAGGTCGATGCGCCTCCCCGAGACGGGCAGGGCCTCCAACCGGGCGCGCAGGTCGTCGATCGCCCCGCGGTGCGCGCTCGCGGGGTTCACCCATATCGCCCCGCCGAGCAGGGTGCCGAGCATCTTGCCCATGCCGAAGGAATGCACCGACACGTCGGCCACGGGGGCCCCGGCGGCGTCGCGTGCCATGCGGGTCGCGCAGTGCGCGCAGTCCTCCACCACGAGGGCGCCCGCTTCGTGGGCGCGCGCGGCGAGGGCCACCGAGGAGGCGTCGACGATCCCGTAGGTATGCTGGACCACGACCGCGCGCACGTCGCCGGACAGCGGGAGCGCGTCGGGGTCGAGCGAGGCGCTGCGCGCCGAGAGCTCCCCGTACCGCGGCTCCATGCCCGCGGCGACGATGGGATCGACGGCCGTGCAGCAGGTGAGCAGCTGCGTCACGACGGCGCCCTCCCCCAGCGCGCGACGGACGGACTCGAAGGCCAAAAGCATACCGTGGCGCGCCTTGAGCACGAGATACCAGTCGGACGGGTCGGTGTCGGTGCGGTCGGCCATGACCCGCGCGATGCGCTCCTCCTCCGGCAAGCGTTCCATGTGCGATCCTTTCCGGGCGCGCCTCACGCGGCCCTGCTGCGCAGCCCGGGGATGAAGCGCCCGAGCATGGAGCTGATGAACGAGACCTCGGGCAGCCGCAGCGCGATGCCGCCGCCGAAGGTGATGGCGACCGCGGGGATGCCGCCGGCCAGCGCGTAGGCGACCGCCCGCACGATGCCGCCCTCGGAGACCGGGCCGAACGCGGCCTGCAGCCCGACCAGGATGACCAGCCCGACCGCAGCGCCCGCCGCGCCGAGCGCGAGCGCGCGGAGGCTCGCCACGATCATCGACTTGAAGCCGATGTGCCCCAGCTCATGGCGGAGGAACGCGAGCGTGGCGAGGTTGATGGCGACGAAGAAGAAGGTGGAGCTGAAGCCGACGATGTAGAAGCCGTAGACCGGGGTGAGCGCCAGGCACATGGCGATCTGCACCGCGCCGGCGATGCACTCGGCCACGGCGAACAGCTTCATCTTGCGCAGGCTGGAGCAGGCCTTCTGCAGGTAGGTGGACAGGCCGTACCCCGGCAGCGAGATGGACAGCCAGATGATGTAGGTGGACAGGATCTCCACGTCCTCGGCGGACATGCGCGCGCTCTTGAGCATGTTGGCCAGGCACGGGGAGAACACCATGAGGTAGAGCGCGAAGGGGATGAGCAGGAACAGGATCTGCCCCGAGCCGTGCGCGAGCCCTTGCACGAACCGCTTGATGCGGCCGCTCGCGACGAAGGACGACAGCTCCGTGAACATGGCGGTGGTGATCGGGATGGCGAACACCGAGTACGGCAGGATGTACCAGATGCGCGCGTAGTAGGTGATCGACGAGCCGCTCGGGTTGACCGAGAGGGCGCAGGAGCTCTGCACCGAGGTGGTGGCGAAGGAGACGACCGTCACGACGAGGGTGGGGACGCCGATGGTGAGCGTCTCGCGGATGAGCGGGTCATGGATGTCGAAGCGCAACCGCAGGCGGACGCCGTGGCGCGCCAGCGCCGGGACCTGCATGAGCACCTGGACCAGCACGCCGAGCGGGTTGGAGATGGCGAGCACCAGGATGCCGGCGGTGGGGTTCGTCTCCGCGAGCACGCCGTAGATGAGGAACGCCGCCGTGATGACGATGTTGTTGGCGATGGGCGCCGCGGTCGACCAGAAGTAGTCGCGCTCCGCGTTGAGGACGCTCGATATGACCGAGGACAGCGCGTAGAGCACGATCTCGATCGCGAAGAAGCGGAAGAAGTACGTGGCGAGGTCGAAGTCGAACTCCGAGGACGCGTTGAACGCCTGCGTCCAGATGATCTGCCCGGCGAAGATGAACGAGACGACCGCGAGCGCGCCCATGAGCACCGTCACGAGCGACAGCAGGTTCGAGGCGTAGTCGCTCGCCCCCTGGCGGCCGAGGTTCTTCTTGGCGGAGACGTACACCGGCAGGAAGGCCGTGACGAGCATGCCGCCCATCACGAGCTCGTACAGGGCGTTGGGCATGTTGTTGGCGACGGTGAAGGCGCTCGACACGAGCGTGGTGCCCATGCCGAAGGCCTGCGCCCAGGTGCGGAAGAAGCCCGTGATGCGGCTGACGATCACCAGACCGCTCATGAGCGCGGCGGAGCGGCCGACGTCGGCATCGGACGCGTCGTCCTCCTCGACCCCGTCCGCGTCGCCGCCATCGGGCGCAGGCGCGCCCGCGCCCTCGGTATCCACGGGCGCGGCCGGGAACAGCTCGTCGTCCCAGGCGTCGGGCTCATCCTCCCCCACGAGCGCGAACTGCGCCGACTCGTCGGGGCGCGGGGCGTTGAACCCCGCGGACGCCGGGGAATCGTACTGGGAGGCGATCATGAAGGCGGCGGTCTCCTCGGGCGAGGCGACGGCCGGTGCGCGGAACCCCTCCTCCGCGGGAGCCGCCGCCGACGTCAGGCGCGACGGGTCGACCCCTGCGGAGATGAGGAAGGCCGTGGTCTCGTCCGGGGAGGCCGGACGGTCGCGGCGCGGCGCGGCGGGCCGGGGCGCACGGGTCCCGGCGCCCGGATCGGCACCCCTGAAGTGCGCGCCGCGCGGACGGCCCCCGTCCTCGTGCTCGAAATCCTCCGCCATGCGTCCTCCCTACCCTTTCCTGCAGATCGCGGCGACCGCGGCACCGGTGTGCGCGACGAGGTCGCCGGGGGCGAGCTTCAATTGTATGCCGCGCCTGCCCCCGGAGATGAAGATCTGGCCGTAGCGCATGCAACCCTCATCGATGATGGTGGGGAACCGCCTCTTCATGCCGACCGGCGAGCAGCCGCCGCGGATGTAGCCCGTGGCGTCAAGCAGGTCGCGGACGTGCATCATGGACAGGGACTTCTCCCCCGCCGCCCGAGCCGCCGCCTTGAGGTCGAGCTCGGCGGCGACCGGGATGCAGCACACCACATGGTCCCCGTTCGGCGCGACCGTCACGAGGGTCTTGAACCCCTGCTCGGGATCCTCGCCCAGCTGCTCGGACACGTGCACGCCCGACAGGTCGTCCTCGTCCACCTCGTAGGTGATGACCTCGAAGCCGATGCCCGCGCGCTCCAGCTCGCGCATCGCGTTGGTCTTCTGCATCCTCTCCTTGCGAGCCACCGCGACCCCCTCCCTGTAACATATGGACGGCCCCGGGGCCGAGCGCCCCGGGGCCGTGCGTCCGTTCGGTTTGGCAGCCGGCTCCTAGACGATGGACCCGCCGCCGATGAAGCCGCCGATATAGCTGAGCGTACGGTAGCCCACGCCCGAGCCGGGGATCGAGTCGATCATCTCGCCGCCCCCGATGTAGATACCCACATGCCCGCAGTAGCGGCTCGTGGTGAAGAAGACGAGGTCGCCGTACTTGAGCTCGCTCACGCTCGTGGTCCACGTGCCGCGGGCCTTGACCTTGGCCATGAGCGACTCGGGGCTGTTGGAATGGGAGGACAGGCCGAGAGCGTAGTCCACCACGCCGGAGCAGGTGAACCACGACGTGCTCGTGCTGCCGCTCCAGTAGTACCCGGAGTACGAGTACCCCGAACCGATGATGCTCTGCGCGCGCGCCACCATGTTGCTCGCGCTCGTGGTCGGGCCGCTGCTCGAGCCGCCGCCGCCGGTGCTCCCGCCGCCGCCCGTGTTGCCGCCGCCGGAGCTCGTGTTGCCGCCGCCACCGCTCGTGTTGCCGCCGCCACCGCCGGTGTTGCCGCCGCCGGAGCTGCCGCCGTTGTCGGTGGTGCCGCCGGTGCCCCCGCCGGTATCCGCGCTGCCTCCGTTGCCGCCCTGCTCCTGCTCGCGGCGCGCCGCCTCCTCGGCGGCCGCCTGGCGCGCGGCCTCCTCCTCGGCGGCGATCTGGGCCTTGAGCTCATCGGAGAGCTGGTCGTAGTAGGCCTGCGCATCGGATGCCGCGGCCGCGGCCGCGTCGGCCTTCTCCTGCTGGTCGGCGACGAGCTTCTCCTGCTCGGCCTTCTGCTCCTCGAGGTCAGCCCGGCTCTGCTCGAGCGAGGTCATGAGCTCGTGCGTGGATGCGATGACATCCTGCTTGTGCTCCGCCGCCTTGTCGGCGTAGTGGAGGTTGGAGATGAGGTTCGTGAAGCTGCCGGAGTTCAGCAGCACCGAGACGATGCTCGCGCTGCCGCCGGACTTGTACTGCGTGCTCACGAGATCGGACAGCTCGCTTTGGTAGGCGGCGAGCTGCTGCTCCTCCTCGGCGATCTTCGCCTCGGTCTCCTGGATCTGCTGCTTGGTGCTCTCCAGCTCGTTGTTGACGGTGATGAGGTCGTTGCTCGCCTGCTCCGCGGCAGAGTACAGCGAGTTGAGCTGCTCGGACGCGCTGTCGAGCTGCTGCTGGAGCTCGGCCGAGGTGGCGGCGAGCGCGGGCACGGGGCCCAAGCCCGCGACCAGCGCGAAGCTCAGACCGAAAACGGGAATGGCGGTGAGGCTGCGTTTGAAGTGCGCCATAGATACATCTCCTAACGGTGCGGCCCCGTATGGCAAGGCCGCTCGTGTCGGCAGTGCCCCCTCGCGGAGGCGACTCAATGTAGGCACATTCTAACAGCCGGGCCGTGGACGCCCAAACCGTCCACGGCCCCTCCATACACCTTTAAGCTTCAAGTTGAGCTTGATAGCTGCGGTTATGCAATCGGTGTCCCCTGCTGGCGGGCGCGGTCGCGCGCGAGGATCGGCGCGAGGAAGCGTCCCGTATAGCTCTCCGAGCAGGCGGCGACCTTCTCCGGCGTGCCGGACACCACGATGCGCCCGCCGCCGGAGCCGCCCTCGGGACCGAGGTCGATCAGGCGGTCGGCCACCTTGATGACATCCAGGTTGTGCTCGATCACGAGCACCGTGTTGCCGGCGTCCACCAGGCGCTGGAGCACGTCGACGAGCTGGCGCACGTCCTCGAAGTGCAGGCCGGTCGTGGGCTCGTCCAGGATGTAGAAGGTCTTGCCCGTCTGCTTGCGGTGCAGCTCCTTGGCGAGCTTGACGCGCTGGGCCTCTCCGCCGGACAGGGTCGTTGCCGGCTGGCCCAGCCGCACGTAGCCCAGGCCGACGTCGTAGAGCGTCTGCAGCTTGCGCTTGATCTGCGGGATGTTGCCGAAGAAGGCGAGGGCCTCGGTCACGCTCATGTCCAGCACGTCGGAGATGGACTTGCCGCGGTAGAGGACCTCGAGCGTCTCGCGGTTGTAGCGCTTGCCGCCGCAGACCTCGCACGGGACGTAGATGTCGGGCAGGAAGTGCATCTCGATCTTGATCTGGCCGTCGCCCTTGCAGGCCTCGCAGCGGCCGCCCGGGACGTTGAAGCTGAAGCGCCCGGGGCTGTACCCGCGCGCCTTCGATTCCGGGACGCTCGCGAACAGCGCGCGCAGGTCGTCCCACAGGCCGATGTAGGTGGCCGGGTTGGAGCGCGGCGTGCGCCCGATGGGCGACTGGTCGATGTCGATGACCTTGTCGATCTGCTCCACGCCCTCGAGCGCGCGGTACGGGCCGACGGGCCGCGCGGAATGATGGACGGCGTTGGTGAGCGCCGGGGCGATGGTGTCGGTGACCAGCGAGCTCTTGCCGGACCCCGAGACCCCCGTCACCACGGTGAAGGTCCCGAACTCGATCTTGGCCGTCACGTTCTTGAGGTTGTTGGCGCGCGCTCCGCGCACCACGAGCGCCCCGCGCCCGGGGTTCCGGCGCTCCCGCGGCAGGCGCACCATGCGCTTGCCCGTGAGGTAGGCCCCGGTCAGCGAGGCCGGGCACGCCATGATGTCCTCGGGGGACCCGGCGCACACCACCTCCCCGCCGTGCTCGCCGGCCCCCGGGCCCATGTCGACCACGTAGTCCGCCGCGCGGATGGTATCCTCGTCGTGCTCGACCACGATCACGGTGTTGCCGAGGTCGCGCAGGCGCTCGAGCGTGGCGATGAGCCGCTCGTTGTCGCGCTGGTGCAGGCCGATGGAGGGCTCGTCCAGGATGTAGAGCACGCCCATGAGGCCGGCACCGATCTGGGTCGCCAGACGGATGCGCTGGGCCTCGCCGCCGGAGAGCGTGGCGGAGGCGCGGTCGAGCGTGAGGTAGTCCAGACCCACGTCCACGAGGAAGCGCAGGCGCTCCATGATCTCCTTCACGATGCGCCCGCCGATGAACCGCTGGCGCTCGGAGAGCTCGAGCCCCTCGAAGAACTCGAGGGACTCGCGGCAGCTCATGCAGCACACGTCGTATATGGACCTGCCCCCCACCGTGACCGCGAGCATCTCCGGGCGCAGGCGCGCGCCGTGGCACGCCCGGCAGGGCTCCTCGCGGATATAGCGCTCCAGACGCGCCTTCGTGTTCTCGTTGGTGGTCTCCATGTAGCGGTCGTACAGGATGTTCCTCACGCCGGAGTACTTGGTGAACCAGTGCGTGTCGCGCCCGTCCTGCGTGCGGTAGTCGACGCGCATCTTCTTGTCCCCCAGCCCGTCGAGGAAGGCCTTGCGGGCGCGGGCGGGGAGGTCCTTCCACGGGGTCGAGGGGTCGACCTTAAGATGGAGGCACAGGGCGCGGAAGATCTGCGGGTAGTAGTTCGATTTCCCGAAGAAGCTGCCGAAGACGCCCTCCTCGACGGAGAGGTTCGGATCCTCGATGAGCGCCTCGGCGTCGACCACCTTCTTGAAGCCCAGGCCGTCGCACTCCGGGCAGGCGCCGTAGGGGGCGTTGAAGGAGAAGTCGCGCGGCTGCAGGTCGTCGATGGAGTGCCCGTGCTCGGGGCAGGCGAGCGCGAGCGAGTAGGTCAGCAGGTCCCCGGGCGTGCCCTCGGGGGCCCCGCGGTCGGGCAGCAGGTAGACGGCGACGTTGCCGTGCGCGAGCTTGGTCGCCTGCTCGACGGCCTCCGCGATGCGCCCCACGCCCCCCTCGCGGATCACGATGCGGTCCACCACGACCTCGATGGTGTGGCGGAACTTCTTGTCGAGCTCGATGGGGTCGTCGAGGCTGCGGACCTCGCCGTCGATGCGGACGCGGGAGAACCCCTCGCGGCGCAGGTCCTCCAGCAGCTTGGCGAACTCGCCCTTGCGGTCGCTCACCACGGGCGCGAGCACGAGGGCGCGCCGCCCGAGGCCGGCCTCCATGATCTTGTCCGCCACCTGGTCGGTGGTCTGGCGCTCGATCTCGCGGCCGCATTCGGGGCAGTGCGGCGTTCCCACGCGCGCGAACAGCAGGCGCAGGTAATCGTAGATCTCGGTCACCGTGCCCACCGTGGAGCGCGGGTTCTTGGAGGTCGTCTTCTGGTCGATGGACACCGCCGGCGACAACCCGTCGATGGAGTCGAGGTCGGGCTTGTCCATCTGGCCGAGGAACTGGCGGGCGTAGCTCGACAGGCTCTCGACGTAGCGGCGCTGCCCCTCGGCGTAGATCGTGTCGAAGGCGAGGCTCGACTTGCCCGAGCCCGAGAGGCCGGTGATGACGACCAGCTTGTCGCGGGGGATCTCGACATCGACGTCCTTGAGGTTGTGCTCGCGGGCGCCGCGGATGATGATGGAAGAATCGGACATGGGAACCCTTCCGGTCGCCATGGGATATGCGGCCTCCCAGTCTACCCCAACGCGGGCGGACATGTGTTCGCTTTTCCCGCCGACACGGGATATCCAAGACCGGACCGCGGCGCGCGGGCCGCCCTAACGGACGCGGCGGGCGAAGCGCAGGTACTGGATGGCCCGCAGGTCGTCGACGAGGCTGCGGTAGGGCCCCTCGGCGTCGAGCGCGTAGGCGACGCCGTCCGCGCCGCGGTACCCCATGGCGGACAGGGCGGGGATCTCCGCACGGCTGGCGACCAGCGCCTTCTGGTAGTCGGTCAGCGGCGCGCCGATCAGATGCAGCACCTGGGCCGCGAGCCCGGCCGCGCCGATCTCCTCGGTCGCCGACGCCTGCGGGTTCCCCGCGACGTCGTAGTTCGCCCACACCAGATAGGAGGACCGGTAGATCCTCCATTGGTGCGCCTGGGGGTCCTCGCCCGGGTACAGCGCGTCGTTGAGGGCGCTCGACACGCTGGGCTGGTGGTCCCCGAAGAACACGAGCACCACGGGCCGGTCGAGCGCGCGGAGGTCCTCGATGAACGACGCCAGGTCGCGGTCCGAGGCCACGGCGCAGGTCAGGTACACGTTCAGCTGCGCGAGCAGGTTCTCGTCGGCGACGCCCGCGGGCGCCCAGGATGAGAGCTGGTCCTCGGGGACCGTGCCGGCGTCGTAGCCGCCGTGGTTCTGCATGGTCACGTCGAAGATGAACTGCGGGCCGTCGTCCTCGGACAGGAGGTCCGAGATCCTGTCGTAGGTGGATCGGTCCGTGTTCCCCGCGTGGAAGAAGGGCTCGCCCTCGAAGTCCTCGATGGTCGAGAAAGTCTCGAAGCCCATCTCGCGGTAGACGGTCTCGCGGTTCCAGTTGCCCCCCAGCTGCGGGTGGATGGCGTGGGTGGCGTACCCGAGCCCGGCGAGCTGGCGGGGCAGGCTGTCCACGTCGCTCAGGTCGTAGAGCTGGTAGGGGTACTTGCCGGTCCCCACGAAGGCGATCGAGTCGCCGGTCAGGAACTCGAACTCGCTGTTGGCGGTGCCCCCGCCGTGCACGGAGGTGAGCAGGGCGCCCCGCTGGAGCGCATCGGGCAGCGAGTTCAGGCGCACCGTGCCCGGGTAGCCCGCCTCGGCGAGCGCCTCGAAGACCGAAAGGTCCGCGAAGCTCTCGTCCATGACGGCGATCACCGTGGGCTTCAGCTCCTCGAACTGGGCGACCGCCTCCGCCCGCTCCGGAGACGCGCCCGCGCCCGCGTCGTAGGCGGCGGCGAGCCGCGCGAGGGCGTCCCGAGCGCCGTCGTCCGAGTAGCCCTCGGGCACGGGGATGGGCAGGTCCTGCGCCACGGCGATGAACGACGGGATGAACCCGCCCGTCCGGTACGTGGCGACGGGCATCCAGCGGTCGTAGACGAGTCCGAGGTCCTCCTCCATGCCCACCGACCCGTACGCGGCGGCCAGGCAGCCGGCGACGGCCCCGGCGAGCGCGAGGTCGGCGAGGGCCCCCGCGGCGCGACGGCGCGCGTCCGCGGGCCTCCCGGGCCAGATGAGCGAGAGGAGGAACAGCGAGAGCCCGCACAGGAAGAGGGAGAGGACGATCCGCTCGGTCAGGACGTAGGTGTAGCCCGCGCTCACGGCCGCGGCGGTCCCCACCGCGAGCAGGTCGCTCGGCAGGATGGCGGCCGCCTTGAAGGAGAGCACGAAATGCTGGGCGATGCCGAGCGCGGTGCAGGCGACGGGGACGAGGGAGGCGAGGACGCCGGTACGCAGCCCGAGGAAGTACAGCAGGACGGTCACGGCGGCGACCACCGCGACGGAGACCGCGAAATAGTAGAGGCGCAGCTCGGTGAAGGCGTCGTTCCAGGCGAGCTCGAGGGCGTAGGCGGACAGCACCGAGGAGAGCGCCAGGGCGGCGACGTCGCGCGCGGCGCGGACGGCGTGAGCCGAGGGCGCCCCCATCCGGTCGAGGAGGGCGAACAGGCGGCGGCGCACGAGGGTGCCGGCGCCGAGGGCGAGCATGGCCGCGGAATAGGCGAGCAGCGTGACCCAGCCGCAGGCCGCCTCCAGCAAGCCCAGCGCGCACCAGATCCCCGGCACCGCGAGGAGCGCCGCGAAGACCGCGGGCCACGCGATCTGGCCGGGACGGACGCGCCGCCCGGCGCGCCGTGCCGCGACGGCCGCGTACGCCGTGAGGACGGCGAGCAGGATGCAGGAGATGAGGGGGATCGCGGCGTACGCCGCGGGCGCAGCTTCGCTCATGGGCACCGTCCATCGCGGGCGCGCAGGGCGCACCTTACCGATTCTTTACAAAAAGCACCCTGAAACCTTACCACGCCGGCATCGGCGGCGGGAACGGGGCCCGGAGCGCAGACAGCCTCCACCGCGCCGGCGGACCGACCGGGCGCACCGACGGCGCGCGCCGCGGCCCCGGCCCACCCCCCCCTCGGACCGCGCCCCGGCGCAGGCGGCCCGCGCCGATGGCGCCGGGCCGGAGCGCGGGTACAATAGGGCCGATGCGAAACGAACGGCCCGCCCGCCAGGCGGGCCCAGTCGAAAGGACACCTATGGCTACATGCGAGCACGCCGCCGCAGCGGGCGGCCAGACCGCGCCCATGAGATTCGAGGAGAACAGCCTGTCCGAGGTCAAGCGCGTCATCGCCGTCCTCTCGGGCAAGGGCGGCGTCGGCAAGTCCCTCGTCACCGGCTCGCTCGCCGTGGAGCTTGCGCGCGGCGGCGCGAAGGTCGGCATCCTGGACGCCGACATCACCGGCCCCTCCATCCCGCGCATGTTCGGCATGGGCGGGCGCCACGCCCACGGCCTGGGCAACCTGCTTCTGCCCGAGATCTCCGCGAGCGGCATCAAGGTGATGTCGTCCAACCTGCTGCTGCAGAACGAGACCGATCCGGTCCTGTGGCGCGGCCCGGTCATCGCCGGCGCCATCAAGCAGTTCTGGAGCGACACGTCGTGGGGTCCGCTCGACTACCTGCTCGTCGATATGCCCCCGGGCACCGGCGACGTCGCCCTCACGGTCTTCCAGTCCCTCCCGGTCGACGGCATCGTCGTGGTCACGAGCCCGCAGGACCTGGTGAGCATGATCGTCGCCAAGGCCGTCAACATGGCAGACAAGATGAGCGTGCCCGTCCTCGGCGTCGTCGAGAACATGAGCTACGTCCAGTGCCCCGATTGCGGGCGGGCCATCGAGATCTTCGGTGAGAGCAAGCTCGACGAGGTCGCCGCCGGCTACGGCCTGAAGGTGCTCGACCGCCTGCCCATCGACCCCGCCCTCGCCGCCGCCTGCGATGCCGGCACGCTGGAGACCGAGCTCGCCTCGGGCACCCTGCCGCTCGCCCTCGCCGCCTGCCGGGCCGTCGAGGCGCACGAGGTCGAGGCCCCGGGCGAGGCCCCCGCGGCCGACGCCGAATAGGCGCATGGGACGCGAACGCCCCTACGACGTGGCGGTCGTCGGCGGCGGGGCCTCCGGTCTCGCCGCCGCCCTCTCCGCGGCGCGGTCCGGCGCGTCCGTGCTCGTCATCGAGCGCGACGTCGAGGCGGGCCTGCCCATCCTCGCCACGGGGAACGGGCGCTGCAACCTGTCGAACGCGCGCCTCGACCCCGAGCGCTACCGGCACCCCGAGGTCGCCCGCGCGGTGATGGGAGAGCGCCCCGAGGAGGAGCTCTCCGCCTTCTTCGACTCGCTCGGCCTGCTCACCTGCGAGGAGGACGGGCGCCTGTACCCCTACAGCCGGCGCGCCGACTCCGTGCGCGACGCCCTGCTCATGTCCGCGGCCCCCGCGGCGGACCTGGCGTGCTGCGCGGACCTGCGGCGCGCCGCGTTCGATCCGCCTGCCGGGGCATGGGACCTCGTGCTCGCCGAGCCCGCCGGCCCGCTGCCGCGCCCCGGGAGGCGCGCGCTCGATTTCCGCGGCATGCTCCGCCATCGCCGCCGCGAGCTCGCCCGCGCCCCCAGGCGCGAGCGCGCGGTGCGCGCACGGCGGGTCGTCATCGCCTGCGGCGGGTCCTCGAGCGCGACGGCCTCCCTGTTCGGCCTCCCCCACATCGACGAGACGCCGGTCCTCTGCCCCGTCGCCTGCGTCCCCGAGCTCGACGCGGGCGCCTTGGAGCAGCTCGACGGGCTGCGCGTCGAGGGCTCGCTCGCGCTCGTGCGCGGCGGCCGTCCCATCTGGTCCGAACCCGGCGAGGTGCTCTTCCGCCCGTTCGGCCTCTCGGGGATCGTCGCCTTCGACCTCTCGCGCCGCGTGCGCGCGGGCGACACCGTGGAGCTCGACCTGTTCCCCGCCCTTGGCGAACACGCCCTGGCGGAGCTCTTCGAGGCGCGCTCGCACGTCGTCGGGAGCCCGGAGCGCATGGGGGCGGCCTGGTTCACCGGCCTGCTCGCGGGCGCCCTCGGGGCGCATGTCGCAGCCGCGGCGGAACGCTCGGGCGACGGGTGCGCGCCCGCGGCCCTCGCCCACCTCTGCAAGCACCTCCCCTTCCTCGCCCGGGGCACCGCGGACGAGCGCTCGGCGCAGGTGAGCCGCGGCGGCATCCCCTTCGACGCCGTGGACCTGCCCCGCCTCGGCATCCGCGCGGACCTCGCGCCCGGCCTTCTCGCCTGCGGAGAGGCGCTCGACATGGATGCCGACTGCGGGGGCTTCAACCTCGCGTGGGCATGGCTCTCCGGCCTGCGCGCGGGCGCCGAGGCGGCGGGCGCGTAGGCGGCCCCGCCCCTCCCGCCCCGACCCGCGGCGACGCCGCCGGTCGGGCACCGACCCACCCTTCACGTTGAAAGGCCCGCTCATGATCGAGATATCGCAGATCGCCGTCCCCCTCGACGCCGGCGTCTCGGAAGAGGCCTGCCTCGACGCCTGCCGCGCCGAGGCGAGGCGCCTGCTGCGCGTGCGCGATCCCGATATCGCCTCGATCGCCCTGCACCGCAGGTCCGTCGACGCGCGCAGGAAGCGCGACGTTCACCTCACCCTGAGCGCGCGGGTCGCGCTCGCGGACCCCGCGCTCGAGTCGGACGCGCTCGGCCGCGTCCCCGAGCGGGACCGCAACAGGGTGCGCGCCGTGGAGGAGCCGGAGCCCGCTTGGCCCGCCGCGGTCCCGGCGGCGGCGCGCCCCCTCGAGCGCCCGGTGGTGGTGGGCGCGGGGTGCGCGGGGCTGTTCGCCGCGCTCGCGCTCGCCGAGGCGGGCCTCGAGCCCCTGCTCATCGAGCGCGGCGACGACGCGCGGCGGCGGACCCGGTCCGTCGAGCGCTTCCAGACCGAGCGCACACTCGACCCGGAGAGCAACATCCAGTTCGGACTCGGGGGCGCCGGGACCTTCTCCGACGGCAAGCTCAACACCGGCACGCGCAACCCGGCTCACCGGCAGATCCTCCGGACGCTGGTCGAGGCGGGCGCAGGGCGCGAGATCCTGTGGGACGCGAAACCCCACGTGGGCTCGGACGTCCTGCCCGCCGTCGTCACCCGGATCGTCGAGCGCATCCGCGACCTCGGGGGCGAGATCCGCTTCCGCTGCCGCCTGGTCGACATCGACCGCGCGCCGGACGGGTCGCCGCGCGCCATCACCGTCGAGGCGCGCGACGGCGGCGCCGCATCGCAGGAGCGCATCCCCGCCGCGCGCGTCATCCTCGCCTGCGGGCACTCCGCACGCGATGTCTTCGAGCTGCTGCGCCGCCGCTCCTTCGCGCTCGAGCGCAAGACCTTCGCCATGGGGGCGCGCATCGAGCACCTGCAGGCGGACATCGACCGCGCGCAGTACGGCCCGGCGGCGGGGCACCCCGCACTCGGCGCGGCGCCCTACAAGCTCGTCGCCCATCTCCCCGGCGGGCGCAACGTCTTCACCTTCTGCATGTGCCCGGGAGGCGAGGTCGTCGCAGCGGCCTCGGAGATCGGCGGCGTGGTGGTCAACGGCGCGAGCCTGCACGCGCGCGCCGGCAGGAACGCCAACGCCGCCCTGCTCGTCAACGTGACCCCCGCCGACCTGCCCGGAGACGACCCGCTCGCGGGCGTCGACCTCCAGCGCGCCTGCGAGCGCGCCGCCTTCGAGCTGGGAGGGGGCGGCTACCGGGCCCCCGCCCAGCTCGTCGGGGACTTCCTCGCGCACCGTCCGTCCGGCGGGCCGGGGCGGGTCGAACCGACCTACCCCCTCGGCGTCACGTGGACCGAGCTCGACCGGGCCCTGCCCCCGCATGTGGCCGACGCCCTGCGCGCCGGCATCCCCGCCCTCGGCAGGCGGCTGCGCGGGTACGACGACTCCGAGGCGGTCCTCACCGGCGTCGAGTCGCGGTCGAGCTCCCCGGTCACCGTCGTCCGCGACCGCTCCTGCTGCGCCGTCGGCGCCCCGGGGCTGTTCCCCTGCGGCGAGGGGGCGGGGTACGCCGGGGGCATCATGAGCGCGGCGACCGACGGCATCCGCTGCGCCGAGGCGCTCATCGCGAGCCTGCGCTGACCGCCCCCTCCCCCGCACCGACGAGGCCGCAGCGCATGCAGACGGGCCGCCCGCTCGACGCGGACGGCCCGTCCCTTAGGTCGATCTGATACGATGCCGGTCGGCTATCGGGCGACCGCGGCACCGCCCCGCTCGGCGGAACCGGCGCCGTGCAGGACGACCGCCCCGTACACGTACCCCCATCCCGCGACGAACAGCATCAGCGAGGCCGTGCCCTGCGCGCCGGCGGCACCGGCGAACCCGAGGGCGCCGGCGAACGCGACGGCCCAGACCGCCGCCGCGACGGCGAGCTCCGCCCACCAGTAGCCCAGGCCGTGCCGGCCCATGTCGAGCGCCACAAGCACGAGCTCGAAGGCCATGAACACGCCGACGACCGCCCACAGCGCGGCGTAGCCGCGCGTCACGGAGGGGAACAGGAGCTCCCCCAGCCCGAAGGCGAGCATCACGAGGCTGAGGGCGATCTCGCACCACGAGAGGACCCATCCGCTGCGCGAGATGCACGAGCCGACCGTCCTCGCCGCGCCGAGCGCGATGACGCACCAGGGCACGAGGGAGCAGATGCCCGCGAGCCCGTCGCGCGGGGTGATCATGAACAGGCCGAGCCCGCCCCAAGCGGGCGTCACGAAGTTGTAGAACGCCATGCCGAAGCAGAACGCCGCCGTCAGGATGAGGCTCCATCTCGCGTTCAGCAGCCCGTTCGCGACCTCGTCGAGCATCTCCGCCGTCTGGTGCCTCATGATCCCCCTCCTTGCATGACGGCACCCGCCGGCGGCCGGGAGCGGCTCGCCGGCGGGTCCGTGTGTTCCCTGCAGGAAGTATATACCAAGGCCCCGCACCGAGCACGGCCGGACGCGGCGAAACGGCGCGACGGGACCTGCGGGGGCATCCCGGGCGAGCCGGGAGGCGGGTGCCGCCGCATCGCTCGGACGGCCGGGGAAGCCGTCATGCACGGCGGCGAGGGGCGCCGCAGCGGACCTCAGCGCTTCATCCGCGCGCCCTGGCGCTTGCGCCCGCCGCCGAAGGCCGACCCGCGGCGCGCATCGCGGCGGAGGCGCTCGATGACCTCCTCCTCGGAGCTCCCCTCGACGACCGCCTTCAGGTGGACGAGGGCGTCGCGCAGGCGCGCCGCCTCCTCGAAGTCCATCGCCTCGCTCGCGCTGCGCATATCCTCCTCCATCGTGGCGATGATGCGCGCGATCTCGTCGGCGGGCAGGCCGGACAGCTCCTCCGCGAGCTTGGCGCCCGGGGTGACCCCGCTGTCGTCCGCCCCCTCGGCGGGGGTGAAGAACTCCCCGTGGCCCAGGCTGTCCCCGCGGCTGCGGTCGCGCTTGCCCACGTTCTCGGACGCCTCGGCGATGAAGCTCGAGATGTCGTTGATCGCCTTGCGCACGGTCTTGGGCTCGATGCCGTGCTCCTCGTTGAACCGCATCTGGATCGTCCGTCGGCGGTTCGTCTCCTCGATCGCCTCGCGCATCGAGTCCGTCACGGTATCCGCGTACATGATGACCTCGCCGTCCGCGTTGCGCGCGGCGCGGCCGATCGTCTGGATGAGCGAGCGCCGGTTGCGCAGGAAGCCCTCCTTGTCGGCATCGAGGATCGCCACGAGCGAGACCTCGGGGAGGTCGAGGCCCTCGCGCAGCAGGTTGATGCCCACGAGCACGTCGATCTTGCCCTGCCGCAGGTCGCGCAGGATCTCGACGCGGTCCATGGTCGCCGTGTCGGAGTGCATGTAGTTGACCTTCACGCCGGCGTCGAGCAGATGGTCGGTCAGGTCCTCGGCCATGCGCTTGGTGAGCGTCGTCACGAGCACCCGCTCCCGGCGCGCGGTGCGCGCGCGGATCTCGTCGAGCAGGTCGTCGATCTGCCCGCGCACGGGGCGCACGTCGATCTTGGGGTCGAGCAGGCCCGTCGGGCGGATGATCTGCTCGACGTCGTTCTGGGAGACGCGCAGCTCGTAGTCGCCCGGGGTGGCGCTCACGTAGATGAACTGCGGGATGCGCGCCTCGAACTCGTCGAAGCGCAGCGGGCGGTTATCGAGGGCGGAGGGCAGGCGGAATCCGTGCTCCACGAGCGTGACCTTGCGCGAGCGGTCGCCCTCGTGCATGCCGCGGATCTGCGGCACCGTGACGTGGCTCTCGTCGATGATGCAGAGCATGTCCTTCGGGAAGTAGTCGATGAGGGTGAACGGCGGCTCGCCCGGCTTGCGCCCGTCGAGGTGCCTCGAGTAGTTCTCGATACCCGTGCAGAAGCCCATCGTCTCGAGCATCTCGAGGTCGTAATCGGTGCGCTGCTGCAGGCGCTGCGCCTCGAGCAGCTTGTCGTTCGCCTTGAGCTCCGCCACGCGCTGCTCGCACTCCTCCTCGATGGTCTTCAGCGCGTGCGTGACCTTGGGCTTCTCGGTCACGTAATGCGAGGCGGGCCACACGGGGATGGCGTCGTACTCGCGCAGGAGCTCGCCGGTGACCTCGTCGATCTCCGCGATGAGCTCCACCTCGTCCCCGAAGAACTCGAAACGGAGCGGGTGCTCGGCGTAGGGCGGGTACACGTCGACCACATCGCCGCGCACGCGGAAGGTCCCGCGGGCGAGGTCGTAGTCGTTGCGGTCGTACTGGATGTCGATGAGCTCGTGGATGAAGTCATCCCGCTCGAGCGGGACCTTCTTGTCCACGTTGGGCGCGAGCCCGGCGTAATCCTCCGGGCTGCCGATACCGTAGATGCACGACACCGAGGCCACCACGATCACATCGCGCCGGGACAGCAGCGATGCGGTCGCCTGATGGCGCAGCATCTCGACCTCCTCGTTGATCGAGGAGTCCTTCTCGATGTAGGTGTCGCTGGAGGGGACGTACGCCTCGGGCTGGTAGTAGTCGTAGTACGACACGAAGTAGACGACGGCGTTGTCGGGGAAGAACTCCTTCAGCTCGCTGGCGAGCTGGGCTGCGAGCGTCTTGTTCGGGGCCATGACGAGGGTCGGCTTGCCGAGCGCCTCGATGGTCTTCGCCATGGTGAAGGTCTTGCCCGATCCGGTGACGCCGAGCAGGACCTGATAGCGGTCGCCGTTGCGCACGCCCTCGACGAGGGAGTCGATGGCCTGGGGCTGATCGCCCGAGGGCTCGTAGGGCGCCACGACCTTGAACCGGGCGGGCTCCCCCGCCCTACCGAAGCGCTTGAGCTCCCCGCCGACGCGCTCGACCTGGAATTCGGACATGGCACTCCAATCTATCGATCAGGTGAAGCTGTCGGGATACAGCTCCTTGTACCGCTGATGCGCCGTCGTCACCCGGGCGAGGTAGGCCTGCGTCTCGGGAAACTGGATCGCCTCGTTCAGACGGTCCCCCGAACTCGTCCAGCTGTCGACGTTGCCCATGCCGGCATTGTACGCCGCGATGGCATGGTCGGTCGCACCGTTGAAATAGGCAGACAAGTATGCCAGATACGCGCAGCCGATTTCAATGTTCGTACGGGGGTCCTCAAGGTCCGAAGGGTCGAATTCCTCCCCGTCGACCAAGCCCTTGGAGACCATGTCCTCTGCAGTCGAGGGCATGAGCTGCATGAGGCCGCAGGCACCGCGATCCGAACGGGCGCTGGGATCCCAGCCGGACTCCGTCTCGATGACCGCGGCGACGAGATAGGGGTCGAGCCCGTGGCGCGTCGCCGAATCGAGGATCTGCTCCTCATAGCGGAGCGGATAGATCATCTGCACGAGCGGGGCCGGCGCATACGCGTACAGCCAGCACGCAGCCCCGAAAACGAGGACGATCGTCAAGGGGACCGAACGGTACCAGGCAAGGAAGCGGACGCGCTTAGCCATGGGCGCGCTCCCCGGTCGCGAGCAGGCCATGGGCGGACATCCAGGCGTCGAGGTCGCGGAACAGGCCGTCATCGCCGACGGAATTGTCGATGACGGTGGTGGCGAGGGAGCAGAGCTCGTCCTCAGCGGGCTGGAGCGCTGCCCGGGCATCGAAGTCCTCTAGGGCCATACCGCGCAGAACGGCGCGCTCGCGCCTGACATCGAGCGGGGCCGTGATGGCGACGACCTCGTCAGCGAGACCGAAGGCGTCGGTGAACGCGGCGGCGACGGAGATCTCGACGACCGTCCACGGATGCTCGGGGACGAGCACGGAGCAGCAGTTCGCGGGAAGAAGCCGTAGGGAGAGCTGCTCGAGCAGGACGGGATGCACGATCGAGTTGAGGAGCTCGGTCGATTCGGCCGAGGAGAACGCCCGCTCGGCGAGCACGTCGCGGCGGATCCCCCCGGTAGCATCGAGTATGTCCCAGCCGAACGCCTCGGAGAGGTCTCGCACGAGGGCGGAACCGGGTTGATAGAGGCTCTTGGCGAGCTCATCGAGATCGATGCGGTACGCGCCGTTGCGCTCGAGATACCGTGAGGCGCATGATTTGCCGGAAGCGATGTTTCCGATGATGAAGACAGTGAACATACGCGGCATGACCCTGAAGTACCCGGGTCGACCTCCTCCCTCGAACCGAAGGGACAGAATAGCAGAAAGGCCCGGAGCTTTCGCTCCAGGCCTTCATGCATCCCAAAAGGGAAACGCCGTCCACCGGTCAGCGGCGCCC
>NZ_JAQECM010000038.1:0-23731 GCF_027669965.1 Candidatus Collinsella stercoripullorum
CCGGCCTTCCTCAACCTGCGCAAGAACGACCCGAACCGCGAGCGCGTGTTCACCTTCCCGTTCAAGGGCGCGCTCATGAAGGTCGCCATCGCGGTGCCCTGCATCGAGCTCGTGCTCACCATCGTCGCGACGGTCGTCCCCCTCTCCGAGGCCGAGATCGCCGACAAGGTCCCGATGCTGATCATCTTCATCGTGATCCTGCTTCTGGGCGAGGTCGTGCGCGTGTGGAGCGCCCGCGACCGCAAGGAGGAGTACAAGGGCCTCACCCCCGAGCTCGCCGCCAAGCGCCTGGCCGAGGAGGCCGAGGAGAAGTAGCCCCGGCGGGCATGCGCGCACAGCGCGCGTAACGAGCCGCGTTACGCGAGCGCGGCGGCAAAGGACAGGTCGGCTGCCGCGCTCGCACCGCTCCCATGAGCGGATCCCATATAGCTATCCGGCCCGGCGATCTCAACCTGTCCTCGTCGCCGCACCGAGGTTTCCCGTACCGATCGTATGAAAGTGGAGGTTTTCATCATGCGTACGATCACCGAGTCCGAATCCACCCCGAGGGCCGACGGCTACTTCATGCCCGCCGAGTTCGCCCCGCAGGATCGCGTGTGGATGGGCTGGCCCCACCGTACCGACACCTGGGCCCACGGCGCCAAGCCGGCCCAGTCGCAGTACGCCGACATCGCCAACGCCATCGCCGAGTTCACCACGGTCGTCATGTGCGTCAACCAGGCTGACTACGCCAACTGCAAGGCCGTCTTCGAGGACGAGAAGTACGAGAACCGCGACAACATCATCGTGCTCGAGATGACCACCGACGACGCCTGGTTCCGCGACACCGGCGCCACCTTCGTGATCGACGGCAAGGGCGGCAAGCGCGCCAACCACTGGCACTTCAACGCCTACGGCGGCATGATCGACGGCCTGTACTTCCCCTGGGACAAGGACGAGCAGATCGCCCTCAAGATGGCCGAGTTCGCCCGCTGCGACCGCTATCGTCCCGATGACATGATCCTCGAGGGCGGTTCCATCACCGTCGACGGCGAGGGCACCCTCGTCGTGACCGACCAGTGCCTGCTGTCCCCCGGCCGCACCGCCTCCGCCGTGCGCGTCGAGGAGGACGAGGACGACCTGTGGCCGTCCTACGCGCTCAAGTTCCAGCCCTGGAGCGAGGAGCTGCGCGAGTACATGAACGAGCACCTGAAGGACTACCTGGGCGTCGAGAAGGTCATCTGGGTCAAGGAGGGCATCGACCCCTGTGAGACCAACGGCCACATCGACGACGTGGCGACCTTCATCGCCCCGGGCGTCATGGCCTGCATCTGGTCCGATGACCCCGACTACCCGTTCTACCGTCAGTGCCATGAGGCCTACGAGACCCTCTCCAACGCGACCGACGCCAAGGGCCGCAAGCTCAAGGTCTACAAGCTCCCCATGCCCGTCAACCCGCTGTACATGGACCAGGCCTCCTGCGACTCCATCGACATCGACGAGAACGCCGAGCCGCGCGTGCCCGATGAGCCGCTGATCGCCTCCTACATGAACTACCTGGTGACCAACCACGGCGTCATCGTCCCGCAGTACGGTGACGAGAACGACGCGCTCGCCGTGGAGACCCTCCAGAAGATCTACGACGAGACCTGGGGCGAGGGCGTCTACACCTGCGTGGGCGTCAAGTCCGAGCAGGTCGTCTACGGCGGCGGCAACATTCACTGCATCACGCAGCAGGAGCCCAGCGCGTAGTTCGACGCATCGTGGGACGGGGCCGCTTCGGCCGCCCCGTCCCTGGTGGTGCGTTTGGGGACGGGGTCGTTTTTGGTCATCGCCCCGCGCGCCGTGGCGTGTTTGGGAACGGGGTCGTTTTTGGTCATCGCCCCGTGCGCCGCACCGGATGCGGCCGGCATGGCCGGCATCGCGGACCGCGTGATCGAGTCCGCGCATATATCCGCCTATATGGCGATCGCCTGTCTGAGGCCACAGGGGCCGCGCCTACCCGTCGGCGCGGCCCTCTGCTTTTTTGAAGGGGGCCAGGGTGTCTGGCAAGAAGTTCTCTCTCATAGACGTGGTGCTTTCCGTGATCTGCGTCGTGTTCACCATCGAGGCCGCGGCCCCCGCCTCGGCCATGGGAAACGTGCAGTTCTTCTGGTGGGGGCTGCTCATCCTCACCTTCCTTCTGCCCTACGGGCTGGTCGTCGCCGAGTTGGGCACGACCTACGATTCCGAGGGCGGTCTGTACGACTGGGTCCGCGAGGGGCTGGGCGACGCCTGGGCCGCGCGCTGCTCGTGGTGCTACTGGGTCAACTTCCCCCTGTGGGTGGCGAGCCTCGCCTGCATGTTCCCCGGCGTGATCGCCTCCATCTCGGGCGTCGAGCTGTCGCTGCCCGTGGCCCTTGCGGTGGAGCTCGTCTTCGTGTGGGGCGTGACCCTGCTCGCGTGCTCGCCGGTCTCCGAAGCCGATTGGATCATGGACGGCGGCGCGGTGATCAAGGTGTTCATCACCGTCGTCGTGGGCGCGGTGGGGATCTGGTACGCGAGCGCGCACGGGTTCGCCAACGACATGAGCCCGGCGACCTTCCTTCCCGACTTCTCGAATACCGAGTCGCTGACCTATCTCTCGGTGATTCTCTTCAACTTCATGGGGTTCGAGGTCGTCGCGACCTTCACGAGCTCCATGCGCAACCCGTCGGCCGACATCCCCCGGGCCATCGTGGTGGGCGGCATAACCATCGCGGCGGTCTACATCGTGTGCGGCATCGGGATCGGGGCCGCGGTCCCCACCTCGGAGCTCTCGCTCGATTCGGGCATCGTCGACGCGGTGGGCGTCATGCTCGGCAGCACGCACCCGCTCACCGTCGTGGTCGGGGTGGTGTTCCTGATCACCCTGTTCGCCAACATGACCTGCTGGTCGTTCGGGGTGAACTCGGTGGCGAGCTACGCCGCGCGCCACGGCAACATGCCGCGCGCGTTCTCCCTGCGGTCGAGGAAGACGGGCATGCCCAACGGCTCCGCCCTCATGAACGGCGCCATCGCCAGCGCGGTCCTGCTTCTTCAGATCCCGCTGGGCGAGGACTCGGACGTGTTCTGGCTGCTGTTCTCCATGAACGTGGTGTTCCTGCTCATGAGCTACATCCCCATGTTCCCGGCGTTCTGGCGCCTGCGCCGGTACGATCCGCGGCCGCGCGTGTTCCGGGCTCCGTTCGAGGGGAAGCTGCTGGCGATCGCGCTCGCGGTGCCGGCGATCGAGCTCGTGCTGTCGATCGTGGCGACCATCGTCCCGCTCAACGGCTCCCCCGAGGAGCTCTCCAAGCTGCCCATGCTCATCGGGACGGTCGTGCTGCTCGCGGTGGGGGAGGTCGTGCGCGTGGTCTCCAAGCGGGGGCGCGTCCGGGACTACCCGGGTGCGGCGAGCATGTGCCGGGTGTCCGCGGCGGGCGGTGCGGACACCGACGAGCACGGCGGGGCGCACGCGGGAGAGCCCTCGGGCTCCGCCGATGAGGATGCGGCGTACGCCGATGGGGAGACGGCGCCTGCAGGAGCGGACCAGGCGTCCGACGGCGGGCGCGAGCCCGCCTCCGACCGGAAGGGCGGGGAGGACGGAACGCGGGGGGAACGCCTATGAGGTAGCGTGCGTTGAGCGGAGGCGCCGGGGCCTCGCGGGAGCGTGCGGCGGGCGCCGCGCCGCGGGCGCGCTAGCGGGTCGAGCCCGCGAAGCGCTTCTTCTCGCAGGAGGTGAGCTTGGGCGCGAAATAGGGCACATGCCCCAGATAGGGGCAGCCGTTGTCACCGAGATCAGGGGCCATGTCCTCATAGGTGAACCGGTTCCTGACGGAGGCGGCGGCCTCGGCGAGGGTCTGGGTGAGCAGAACGGTCACGGTCATGATGCTCCCTTCGATCGCGTGACGGACGGAATGGGGGCGCGCTGCGTACCGGCAGCGTCCGTCGCCAGTGTAGCCACGCGCCCGTGACCTTGCAAGATGTGCACAGTTCGCTCGCAATCCCCTGACGGCTTCTTGACATGTCGGATGCGGGAGGCCGACGGGCGCAGGCGAAGGGCAGCGTGGGTTCCCGATGACGGATCGGGTCGAGAGGTGAGGCACGGCATGACCATGAACACGCTTTGGTTCCTGTACACGGTGGCGCTGTTCGCCATCGCGCTGATCTCATGCTCGCTGTCGCTCGCGGTATGGATGGCGACGCGCCGGCGGGATTGCCTGGTGAGCGCGTCGGGCTTCATCCTGTACGCGATGGAGCTCTCCCTCATCTTCTTCGACGAGTACGCGCGCAGCAAGTACGAGTACCCGCAGAGCTTCGACCTGCCGCTCACGCACCCCTGGGAGAGCGCGCTGCTGTCCGTGCTGTTCACCGGTGCGCTGTGGATCTGGATGCTCATGCGGCTCCACAAGGACCTCGGGTGGAGGAACGCCGGGATCCCCATCGCCCTCTACACGGTCGTGGCGTTCGCCCTCGTCCCCAAGGAGGGCATGTCGAGCACACTGCAGCAGTGGGCGTATTGGATCGTGCGCGACCTGACGGTGATCGGTTCCCTGGGATACGCGCTGTGGTGCTACCGCCATACCGAATCGGAGGCGGAGCGGCTCGACCTCGCGCGCTCCAAGCGGTTCTACCGGCTGGCGTGCGTGCTGGCTGCGTGCATCGCGCTCGAGGACACCTTCATGATCTTGATCTACCGCCCGCCCGAGGACGTCGCCTTCGTGACGCAGTTCCTCTGGCACATGTCTGAGCGAAACATCTCGGAGAACCTGCTCATGGTCGCCTGCGCGGTGCAGCTGCTGCGCAAGAACCAGCAGGTGCTCTCCATGTACTTCAGCCATCCGCCCGTGGGGGCGCCCGCCGCCCCCGCACCCGTCGATGTGCCGCGCGCGGATGCCTCCGCGGATGTCGGCGACGAGGGAGGTGCCGGGGCGTCGGTCGGTCGGAAGATCATCGAAAGCGTCTCCGCGGGCGGCAAGGAGATGATCGCCGGCGAGCTGGAGAGCCGCATGATGCTCTACAGCGATGCCCGCGGCCTGTCCGCGCGCGAGCGCGATGTCCTGCGCGAGCTGCTGCATGGCAAGGACACCCAGAACATCGCGAGCGCCCTCACGATCTCGCCTGGTACCGTGAAGGCGCACCTGCACCGCATCTATCGCAAGGCGGATGTCTCCAGCAGGGACGAGCTGCTTCGGGATTTCTGGAGTTCGTAAGGTTGCCGTCGGGGAGGGCGCCGTCTTGTCGAGTCGGATACGATGACGTGCTCCCTTGTGAGGAATGCATCCGGCAGGTCTCCCGGGGTTCATCCGGAAGCGTCGTTTTCACTTCACGGGCATTCTTTCAGCCGCGAGCCGGTCCCCCCCGCTACCGTAACGGGCGCCTATGCCCCTGCAACAGAGGGGCCTGCCCCCGCAACACCGATTTCCAGGACGGTGCGCGAAAATCGGTGTTCCGGGGGCAGGCCCCATCCCTCCGGGGGCAGACTCCACCCTTCCGGGGGCAGGCCCCATCTCTCCGGGGGCAGGCGTTCGGCTCCCTATGCCCGCGGCGCGACGATCCCCGCACATTTCTGCCTCGTTGACAACCTGTTACCGTTGCGCTTTCCAACGGACCCCCTGTGCCTGCTGTGAGAACGTCGGGTCGTGGTCCCATCCGCATACGGATGGACCCCGCATCGTGTCCAGGACGCACATACGACCGTCTAGCCGGATACCGCGCACGGTAAACGGTGGTTTAAATCAGTAAACCCGCAGGTAGGGGATGTAACCCGCATTAACCCACCGTTCACGGGCCACAACGGCCGAGTGGCGGGGCGACCGTCGGAACATGATGCGTACGGAGAGCGCGCCTCGGGGCATGGACGCTTTGCGGCGCGAGACAACGCAGAAAGGAGACGGATATGGCGGATACAGATGCGGTCAAGGCCGCGCAGGAAGAACGTGAGCTGGGTACCCAGCCGATTCCCAAGCTGTTCGTAAAGTATGCATCGATCGCCTTCATGGGCATGATCGCCCAGATCATCATGGTGGTGTTCGAGGGCATCATCATGGGCAACGGATTGGGTGCGCACGGCCTCGCCTGCGTGTCCATCATCATGTCGGTGGAGCTGATGAACGTCGCGCTCGGCAGCGCGCTCGCCGTCGGCGTGTCCACCGTGGCGGGGAACCGTCTGGGCGCCGGAGATACCGAGGGCGCGAAGCATGCGTTCTCCCAGGGTTTCTGGCTCACGACGATCCTGATCGTCGTGCTCATCATCTTGGCGGAGATCTTCGTCGAGCCCCTCGTCACCTTCCTCGGCGCCACGCCCGATATCTTCGATGACACGGTGGGCGCCATCCGCGTGTTCCTGCTCGGCCTGCCGTTCTGCGTGATCGGCCAGATGCTGTGCGGCATGCTGCGCATCGACGAGAAGCCCCACGCCGCCGCGACCATCCAGATCGTGTCCGCTGTCGTGGCGATTATCTGGCTGGCGGCCTCCACGTTCGTGCTCAACTTCGGCGTCACCGGTGCCGGCCTGTACTACGCGATCTCCATCGGCCTGTGGTTCGTGGTGATCTACTACTTCGTGGGCGGGAAGCGCTCGGTGTTCCAGATCAGGCTCGCCGACATCAAGCTCGAGCCCGGCCTGTGCCTGCAGATCATCAAGATCGGCCTGCCGCTGTTCCTGCTCCAGGCGACGAGCTCGGTCTACACCACCGTCGTGAACAACCAGCTCGGCGTCCTCGGTTCCTCGCTCGACATCGCCGCCTTCGCCGTTATCAACGGATACGTGGTCTACATCATCATGATGGTGGTCCAGGCCATCACCTACGGCGTCCAGCCCATCGCCGCCTACAACGCGGGCGCCAAGGCCTACGGGCGCATGAAGGAGCTCCTCAAGACCTCGCTCACCATCCAGGTGCTCGTCATCGCCGTCGTGACCGTCATCGTCTGGGCGGCTGCATACCCCATCTGCCTGCTGTTCGCCGGCGACCCGGAGCTCGCCTCCGTCTCCGCGGACGCCACGCGCATCGTGATCCTGCTCGGTGCCCTCGGCTGGTCCTCTCAGGTTATCAGCAGCTACTTCGAGTGCGTCGAGCGCGTCGTCATCGCTACCGTCCTCGGTATCGCACGGTACATCTTCTTCACCATCCCGGCCGTCTACGTCCTGGGCGGCATGATGGGCGTCCAGGGCGTCTGGTGGGCCCAGCCCGTCGCCGACGTGCTGACGTTCGCCCTCGTCATGGTTTTCGTGGTCATCGAGCTCAAGCGTCTGAACGCGCTCGAGAAGAAGGAGGCGTAGCATCATGGCTACCGCAGAGCTGGTCTTGAAGAGCAACGCGGTCTTCACGGGCGAGGTGAGCGAACCGTTCGCGGGCGGCGTCGCCATTGCGGACGGCAAGATCGTCGCATGCGGCGACGAGGAGGCCCTCGCCCCCTTCATCGGGCCCGACACCGAGGTGCGCGAGTTCGGCGACCGCCTCATCATGCCGGGCTTCAACGACTCCCACACCCATTTCACCCAGGGCGCTCTGGTGGACGACCCCGACTTCTGCGTGCATATCGGGGGCACCGACACGCTCGACGAGGCGCTCGTCGCGCTCAAGACGTGGGCGGATGCGCATCCGGACAACGAGTGGGTCTACGGCAACGAGGTCATCCAGTTCAACTGGGAGACTCCGCTCATGCCCACCGCGGCGCAGATCGACGCGGTGATCTCCGATCGCCCGGTGGTGCTGTCGCAGGTCGATATGCACACCTTCTCGGTCAACACGGCGGCCCTGCGTCGAGCGGGCATCACGCGCGACACGCCCGACCCGTACGGCGGCGAGATCCTGCGCGACGAGTCCGGCGAACCCACCGGCGTTCTCTCCAACACGGCGACCGACATATTCACCGCGCTCCTGTTCCACCCCGAATGGGAGGACATGAAGGCCTCGTACCGCAAGGGCTTCGAGAAGGCCAAGCGCCTGGGCCTCACCACCGTGTGCGTGGTCTTCCCCGAAGGGGTCTCCTACGATGACCCGTTCGCGGTCTTCCACGAGTTCGAGCAGGACGGCGAGCTGCCCTTCCGCATGCCGTACTACACGCAGCTGGCGGGCGGCGAGCACGAGGACCTGATCCAGAAGATCGAGCGCATGCAGGCCGAGTACAACAAGCCCGGCTCGCTCATCACCTGCAACGGCTTCAAGATCCTGATCGACGGCGTATGCTCCGACCACACCGCTTGGATGGCCTGGCCCTATGCCAACGACGCCACCACCAACGGCATGCCCGCCATGGACCTCACCCAGGTCCGCGCCGACCTGCTGCGCGCATGCGAGGCGGGCTACCCGGTGCGCATCCATACGATCGGCGACGCGGCGGTGCACTGGGCGCTCGACGCCTTCGACGAGGCGAAGCGGCGCTACGGCGATAAGGGCCTGCGCCATGTGCAGGAGCATGTGGAGACCATCCAGCCCGACGACCTCAAGCGCTTCGCCGAGATCGGCGTCGTGGCGTGCATGCAGCCGATGCACATGATCCTCGACCTGGAGTTCCGTTCCAAGGACGATGCGGTCGGGCCTGAGCGCCTGCCGTATTGCTGGCCCATCCGCTCGCTCCTGGATGCGGGGGCTCACGTGGCCCTCTCCACGGATTTCCCCGTCGTCGAACTCGACCCCCTGCACGAGGTCTACGCCGCGGTCACGCGCCAGCTGTTCGACGGCACCCCCGAGGAGGGCTGGGTGCCCGATCAGCGGATCGCGCTCGCCGAGGCGCTGAGCGCCTACACCGCCGGATCCGCCTATTGCGAGGGCATGGAGGACGAGGTCGGCACGCTCGAGCCCGGTAAGGCGGCCGACGTGATCGTGCTCTCCAAGAACCTGTTCGCGGTCGAACCTGCGGAGATCTTGAACACCGAGGTCGACCTCACGGTCTTCAACGGCAAGGTCGTGTACGAGAGGTAGTCTTTTCGACCGGAGCTCCCCGCGGGGTCCCATACGCATGCTCGGCGTTCGCGACGATGCGAGCATGCGTTCGGAAGCCCCTGCGGGGAGCTTTCGCCGCATCTCCCGTCGACGAGTGCCGGTGGGGAGGCGCTATTCGCGGCGGCTATCGGATAGGGGGTTCCATGTTCGCGGATCTGGTGCTCAAGAGCTCGGCGGTCTTCACCGCGCTGGGGGATCGCTCGCAGCCGGGGGCCGTCGCGATCGCGGGGGACCGTATCGCGGATGTGGGCCCCGTCGACGAGGTCCTGGGCCGGTGCGGCGAGGGGGCCGAGGTGATCGACCTGGGCGACTCCTTCGTCTGCCCCGGGTTCATCGACTCGCACCTGCATTTCCACACCGCCGCCATGAACCGCTCCCGGCTCTCGGTGTTCTGCGAGGGAAGCTGCGCCGAGGACTGCGTCGATGCGCTCGCAGCCGTGGAGGACGCGCGCCCGCGCGACGAGTTCATGCTCTCGTACGGCTGGTACCACCCCCTCTGGCGCGATCCGTCGCTGCCGACCCGCGACATCCTGGACCGGGCCTATCCCGACCGACCGGTCTGCCTCATGGGGGCCGACGTCCACACCCTGTGGCTCAATTCGGCCGGCCTCGCCAAGCTGGGGATCGACGAGGGCTCGGTCCCGCCGCCGGGCGGTATCTACCGCAAGGACGCCTCGGGCCGCCTGACGGGCATCGTCCAGGAGACGGCGGCGTTCGACCTCTTCCCGCGCATCTACCGCTTCTCGCGCGAGGAGGAGGACGAGGCCGTCTCCGCATTCATCGGCGACCTGCACGCCAACGGCATCACGGGCGTGGGGGACCTCGCCCTGTTCGCGCTGCCGGGGGCGGATATGATCTGCGACGACGTCCTCGCGCGCTTCGATCGCGACGGGAGGCTGGACCTGCGCGTCAGCCTGTTCCCGACGGCGCTCGACGACCTCTCGCGCGCTCGGGGGATCGAGGCGCGATTCGCCGGGAGCCGCTTCGTCCGTCTGGGCGGTCTCAAGCAGTTCTTCGACGGGGTCACCTCCACGCACACCGCCTGGCTGCACGAGCCGTACGCGAACGCGGACGGTCCGGATGACGTCGGGCACCCGACGGTGGCCCCCGAGCGCATGCGCCGACTCGTGCTCGGCGCGGCGGCTGCCGGGTACGCGGTGCGCGTGCACACCATCGGCGACCGCGCGGTGGAAACCGCCCTCGACATCTTCGCCGAGGCCATCGATACCTACGGACGGCCGCGCGTCGGGGCGTACGGCTTGGAGCACCTCGAACGGATAGACGACGGGGACATCCCGCGTCTGGCGCAGCTCGGCGTCCTCGCCAACGTGCAGCCGCCCCATGCGACCCTCGATCCCGAGGGGACCGTTCGCGACCTGGGACGTGAGCGGGCGCTGCGCATGTGGCCGTTCGCGTCCTACGAGAGGGCGGGGGTCTCCTATTCGTTCGGGACCGATGCGCCGGTCGTGGACATCGACAGCCGCGCGGTCCTGTACGACGCCGTGACCCGCCGCGATGCGGTGAGCGGTCTGCCTGAGGGCGGCTGGGCGCCGGACGAGCGGTTGAGCGCGGCGCAGGCCGTGCGCGCCTACACGCGCGGGTCGGCCGCAGCCTGCGGGCGCGCGGAGGAGACGGGGACGCTCGAGCCGGGCAAGCTCGCGGATATCGCCGTGCTCGACCGCGACATCGTGGGGAGTCCCGAGTCCCCCGTGGACCCCGAGCTGATCCGCGCCGCGGAGGTCGTCATGACCTTGGTGGGCGGGAAGGTGGTCTACACGCGGTGACCTGCGGTTTCCGCGAGTGCACAGCCGTCGGCCCGGCTGTTTCCGCCGCTCTCGGCCCCTGCCGCTTTGGCCGTTTTTCGGTAGTGTGTGCATCTTTTCCGGGGCAGGCGGCAGAGCGGGTCCCACGTGCGGCAAAACCCCAGTTGACGGGAAACCGGGGCGGCCGACGCGGCCGGCATCCCGGAAAGATGCACACAATACCGCAATTCTGCCAAGGCGGACAGCTTCGATCGCGGATAATCCTGCCAAGACGGACGTCTCCAGTCGTGGGTAAGCGCCTTTCCGCGACGCCATGGTCGCTGACGGGATCACCGGACGCCCTCGGTTGCGGGGAGCCGTCGGGGCGGGATAGCGCCCAGTCGCGGGGAGCCGTCGGGACGGGACAGCGCCGGGTCGCGGGGAGCCGCTGGAACACGGCGGTGCCGTGCAAAAAAAGCGCCGGGCCCCGTCATCGACGGGACCCGGCTCATGCGTTCGCCTATGGACGGCGCGTTGCCGTTAGACCGACGCCGCGTAAGGGCGGGCGTGCCACGTCTCGGAAGGGGCGGGCACCTTCGCCGCTCCGCCCACCTTGCGGGCCGTCTCCAGGAACGCCTGGTAGGAGCGCTTGAGGTTGAGTCGCTGGTCCTCGGAGCGCTTGCGGCGCCTGGGCTTGGCCGGGGCGGGGTCGGCGTCGGGTAGGTCGGCGTCTGCGGTGTTCATGAGGTGAGGCTTCTCCTTTTCCTTGGATGTCCTGCGCATGCGATCATCTCCTGTTCAGCGTTGCCGGTCGACGCGCCCGGTGCGGGCGGCGCCCGGTGCGGGCCGGCGGTCGTTCATCGTGCGCAATGGGAATGTACCGCTCCCAGGGGGTCGCTAGTCTGAAGAACCGCTTAAGCCTTCGCGGACGCGCCCAACGGCATACTTGCGAGCCCTCAACGGTCGGCGATGTGGAGGGATGGAGGAGGGCCGGACCGATCGCGGGTGACAAACCGGACCGGGCTCGGATACCGAGCCGGACCGGTCGCGGGCGACGAGTCGGACCGGGCCCGGACGGCAAGCCGAACCGGGCCCGGACATCGAGCCGGCACCGGCCCGGCCTCAGGCTCACTCGGCCCCGAGGCGAGCCGCGCGCACGCTGCTCTCGAACACCAGCTGGCCGGCGACCGTCCCGACGATGCCGAGCGCCACCATGACCGCGTGCGTCGCTCCCATGCCGACGGCGTCGGGCAGGAAGCCGAAGGTGAGCGCCCCTCCGCCGAATACGCAGACCAGGGCCCCGATGATGCCCACGGTGATGGGCGCGCTGCGCTTGACCACCTCGTTGGGGGATGTCCAGGCGTAGTTCGGCCGTCGGGCGTCGATGCCGAGTCCCACGTTCGCCCAGAGGTAGAACACCCCGAAGCCCACGGCGAGCATCTCGATCGCGCCGACAGGCGAGAGCTCCCCCGCGACCGTCATGATGGCGCACGAGACCGCGAGCACCGCCGCGACGGGGATGGCGTTGGAGGCGAGCTTCGCACCGAGCACCATCCGGGACGACAGCGGTGCGGTCGCGGTGATCCACGCCGAACGCCCCTCGAGGGAGACGGAGACGGCGGCGCTCATGCAGGTCGATGCGCAGAACGCGAACACCCAGGGGATGATCAGGGAGATGCGGTCGAGCAGCGGCCCCATCGTCCGGGCGTCGAGGCCCAGCTCGTCGAACCTGCCGCCCGTGACGAGGTCGCTCAAGCCGATCGCGGACAGCGCGATGGCGATGACGAGCATCATCAGGTAGCCGAACAGGCAGTTGAACGCGTAGGAGGGGATCCCCAGCAGCGTGAGGTGCTCGCGGCGCACCAACGCGGCGAACGGGGTGCGCACCCGCCCGGAGCGCCGCAGGGCCGACGCGCCTCCCGCCTTGCGGGCCCGTCCGGCGAGCGCCCCGTTGAGACCGAGGTAGCAGCGCTGCATGATCTCGACGCAGACCGCCGTGACCCCCAGCTCCGCGAGGGCGAGCAGCGCGAACCCGGTGACGGAGCCGTCGACGACGGCGCTTGAGGCCCAGGCGGCGGGCGGCCACGCGGTCTCCACCATGTCCCTGAGCGCCGCCGCCATGCTCGCCGTCGCGGCCAGCGTCGCCTGCTCGTCGACGCCGGCGGAGAACGAGAAGCTGTACGAGGCGGCGATCACGCCCATCATGAGCAGCATGCCGAGCGCCGCGTAGGCGAGGTTGGCGCGACGGAAGCGCGTCGCGAGCGCCGTGACGCCGAAGGCCGCGAAGGTCGCGAGCGCGGTGGGGGCGAGCGGTGCCAGCGGTACGCTCAGCACCGCGAAGGCGACGGTGGCCGGTGCGGGCCCCACGTAGGCGAAGAACACGACGTAGGGCGGGACCATGAGCAGGAGGGCGATGACGATGGCGCTGCCGAACAGGGCCGCCATCCGGGCGAGGACCACGGTGCGGCGCGGGATGGGAAGGGCCATGACGAGGTCGTGGTCCCGTGCGCCGAACAGGGTCCCGCGCGCCTTCATGAAGGTGAACGCCACGCCCGCGAGCGACCCGATGAGGACGGCGAGGGCCGGGATCGCATCGGCCAGCCCCGCCTCGGCGAGCCCGATCGCCGCGAGGGCGGCGTAGACCGCGAACACGGTGGCCAGCAGGAACGCGAGCACGGCGGCGAGGGCGATGCGGCGCATGCGCGCGGCGCGCGGCGCGCCCTGTGTGTTGGGGGCGAGCGAGTTGGCGAGGGCGAGCAGCTGCACGCGCAGCAGCGTCAGGAAGTCGCGCACGATCAGGCCTCCTTCTCGACGAGCTCGAGGAAGACGTCCTCGAGCGAGGAATCGCCGCGGACCTGCTCGGTGGGGCCGCAGGCGAGCAGCTCGCCGCCGCGGATGATGGCGACCTTGTCGCAGAGCCTCTCGACGACCTCGAGCACGTGCGATGAGAAGAACACCGCGCTCCCGCGGTCGGCCAGCTCGCGCAGCATCCCCTTGAGCTCATGGGACGCCACCGGGTCGAGCCCGACGAACGGCTCGTCGAGCACGAGCAGGCGCGGCCCGTGCATGAGCGCGCCGATGAGCACGAGCTTCTGGCGCATGCCGTGCGAGTAGGTGCCCACCGTGTCGCCCAGCGCGTCGGAGAGGCCGAGGCACTCGGCGAGCTGCGAGATGCGCCGCGTGCGCGTCTCGGCGGGTATGCGGAAGACGTCGGCCAGGAAGGCGAGGTACTGCATGCCGGTCATGAACTCGTAGACATCCGGGTTGTCGGGCACGTAGGCGGTGAGGGCCTTCGCGGCGAGCGGGTCGCCCACCACGTCGTGCCCGCAGATGCGGATGGTGCCGCCCTCGAAGCGCTGGGCGCCCACGATGGAGCGGATGAGCGTGGTCTTGCCGGCCCCGTTGTGGCCGATGAAGCCGAAGATGTCGCCGGGCTCGACGGTGAGGGTGAGGTCGCGCACGGCGGTCTTGTCGCCGTAGCGCTTGCAGAAGCCCTGGATATCGAGGACGGGGTGCTGCGACGGGGTGGTCTGGTTCAGGTGTTCCATGGTCTCCTCCTTGCGGATGGGTGTCGGTGGTCGGGTGCGTCGCCGCCCGCCTTGGCTGCGGTTTCGGCCGGCGGCCTTCGTCTCGGTGGTCGATGCGTTCGGCGCCGGCGGGCTCGCGCGGCGCCGCCCGCCTTGGCTGCGGGCCCGCCCGCGGGGTCCCGCTACAGGAGGCCCGCGACCTCGAGCATCGTCTCGATCGCCTGCGGCGAGAGGCCGGCTCCGCGATACCCTAGCTCGATGAACATCGGTACGAGGAATGAGAGGACCGTCTCAGCGATGGTCCAGAACCGGATGGCGTCCATGCCTGCTCCTTCGCGCGCCGCGCGCGGCGGCGCTATTCGGTTGTGTCTTCGTCGCCTCGTTGGGGGCGCTTGCCTCCCGGCAGGCGCCCGTAGCGCTTCAGCGCATCGCGCAAGATCCATTCGACCTGCCCGTTGGCGCTGCGCATCTCGTCATCCGCCCAGCGCTGAACGGCCTCCCAGATCTCGGGGTCGATGCGGAGCGGGTACTGCTTGCGTGCCAATCTGGTCACCTGCTTCAACAAGCCGGCGGGCGTTCCGACTTGCCGGTCGAGCGGGCCCGGTCATGGCCGGGCCGCCGGTCGAATGGGGGATGGGGCGCCGGCCGGGCCGTCGTGCGCGGCCGGCATGCCCCGGGAAGGGTCGTTCGGCGTCCCCCGGGGCCGGTCCTCGGGGGACGTGCGCGCCGGGCTAGTACAGGGAGCCGGTATTCACGATCGGCTTGGCCTCGGACTCGCCGCACAGCACGACCATGAGGTTGGAGGCCATCTGCGCCTTGCGCTCCTCGTCCAGCGAGATCTGGCCGCCGCGGGAGAGCTCGTCCACGGCCATCTCCACCATGGAGACGGCGCCCTCGACGATCTTCTTGCGCGCGGCGATGACGGCCTCGGCCTGCTGGCGGCGCAGCATGGCCTGGGCGATCTCCGGTGCGTAGGCGAGGTGGGTGAGGCGCGCGTCGTCCACGGCGACGCCCGCCGGCGCCAGGCGCTGCGAGAGCTCGCGGCGCAGGGCCTCGGAGACCTCCTCGATGTTGGAGCGCAGGGTGATGGAGCTGCTGGAATCCGAGGTGTCCTCCATGTGGTCGTACGCGTACACGCTCGCCACGTGGCGCAGCGCGGTCTCCGCCTGGGTGGCGACGAACTGCTCGTAGTTATCGACGTCGAACAGCGCCTTGGCGGTGTCCTCCACGTGCCACACCACGACGTTGGCGATCTCGATGGGGTTGCCCACCTTGTCGTTGACCTTCAGGACCTCGCCGTTCAGCGTGCGGGCGCGGATCGAGACCTTGGTGGACAGGCCGGACGCCGCCTTGGCGGCGGTCTCGATGGACTTGGAGAGCGACAGCCCGCTCTTGCTGACGGCGCTCGCCACGGCGTCCTCCGCCGCGGAGTTGGTGCCCATGCTGCGACTGTAGAAGGGGTTGGCCCACAGGAACCCCTCGTCGCGGACGGTTCCCTTGTAGTCTCCGAACAGGATGCACACGCGCGCCTGGCCGGGTTGCAGGGCGAAGAAGCCGCAGACGGGGACGAACCAGACGACGAACAGGATGATGCTCGCGACCAGCAGGATGACGAGCAGGGGGTTGGCCTCGTTCTCGGGCGTGCTCGCCATGCCGACGATGGAGCCGATGAACACGGCGATGATGGCTATCAGCGCGATCGACACCGCCGCCAGCATGCCCCAGCCGGACTTGGCCTTGATCTGCTTCTCCACGCTCATTGAAGTTCCTTTCGAACATACCGCCCGCGTTTGCGTGACCGCCCGGGCGCTGCCCCGTATTGCCTCGGGGGGGGGGGCACTCCCCGAACGAGAAGCTCCGTGCCGCTCGTTGATGCCATTGTGATATCACATTGATGTCGCGTCAAGAACCGTTTGCCGAATCGGCGAACGGTACGGCGCCACCGGGCATGCCGCCGGCGCTTATGCCGGGGGGTGATTTGGGTACCATGTGCGTACATTCAACTGGGCAGGGGGAATACGCTCATGGTTGGTATCGTTTTAGCCTCGCATTCGCGGGCGCTCGCTGAAGCGTTGCGCGATTACACGCGGGTCGTCGCCCCGGACGCGGCGGTGGCCGTCGCCGGGGGGATGCCCAACGGCTCGTTCGGTACGAGCTACGTGCGGGTGCGCGCGGCGATCGCGGAGGTGTCGGGTCCGGACGGGGTCATCGTCCTGCCCGATATGGGCGCCTCCGCCGCCGTGGTGAAGATGGTCCTCGCGGACCTGGCTGACCCCGGCGTCGTCATGGTGGACTGCCCGTTCGTGGAGGGGGCGGTGGAGGCCACGGTCCAAGCGCAGGCGGAGACCCCGCTCGGCCCGATCATGGAGTCCCTCTCCTCGCTCCGCTCGCTGCGCAAGTTCTAGGAGGCGCGCCCGCATCGGGGCGCATCCGCGCGGGTACGGCGGCCCCGTCCGCGCCCGGGGGGCGCATCCGCGCGGGCGCGTCTGCATCGGGGCACATCTGCGCGGGGCCCGTCGGCCCGTCCGCGCCAAGGTCCGTGGGAGGCGTCCGCCTCCGCCGCGCGGCGCGGCCCGGTGTTTTTCAAGTGCACGTAAACATCGATAAAACTGACAGATTGAATCCTCCGGTCGTATGTTATCTTCGGCTTACACTTGAAGCCGAGCGGCCGGATGGATGACACGATGCCCGCGCCGGCGCCTCGCCCTGCGAGATGCGCGGCGGGCCCTTCCGCGCGCCATCGCCTGTCTCCGGTCGGGTGCGAGCCCGTCCGGGGGCGCACCCGGCCGCTTCGCCTCGAGTACCCACCCACACGCGCGCCCAGCGCGCACGGACCGCGAGGAGCGTGGTTACCGAAATGCAAGAGGCATGGGAAGGTTTCACCGGGGGCGTCTGGACCGACGAGGTCGACGTGCGCGACTTCATCCAGCGCAACTACACCCCCTACGAGGGCGACGGCTCGTTCCTGGCAGGGCCGACCGAGCGCACCGAGAGGCTCTGGGGCACCGTGCTCGGCCTGCTCGAGCGCGAGCGCGAGCTCGGCGGCGTCCTCGACATGGAGACGAAGGTCGTGACGGGCATCACGGCGTATCCGGCCGGCTACATCGACGCCGACCACCCCGAGCTGGAGACGATCGTCGGCCTGCAGACCGACCGCCCGCTCAAGCGCGCCCTGCACGTGAACGGCGGCATCCGCATCGCCTGCCAGGCGGCCGAGCAGCACGGCTACCAGGTCGACCCCGAGATCGTGGACATCTACACCACCAAGCGCAAGACCCACAACCAGGGCGTCTTCGACGTCTACAAGCCTGAGATGCGCGCCTGCCGCAGCGCGCACATCATCACCGGCCTGCCCGACGGCTACGGCCGCGGCCGCATCATCGGCGACTACCGCCGCGTGGCGCTCTACGGCCTGGACTTCCTCATCCGCGACAAGGAGGCCCAGAAGGCCGCCACGCCGCACACCATGACCGAGGCCGTCATCCGCGACCGCGAGGAGCTCGCCGAGCAGATCCGCGCCCTGCATCAGCTGGCCGAGCTCGGCCGTATCTACGGGTTCGACATCATGCGCCCGGCGGCGAACACCCAGGAGGCCATCCAGTGGATGTACCTCGCCTACCTCGCGGCGGTCAAGGATCAGAACGGCGCGGCGATGTCGATCGGCCGCACCTCGACCTTCATCGACATCTACGCGGAGCGCGACCTGGCGCGCGGCACCTTCACCGAGGAGCAGATCCAGGAGTTCGTGGACCACTTCATCATGAAGCTCCGCATGGTCAAGTTCGCCCGCACGCCCGAGTACCAGAACCTGTTCTCGGGCGACCCGCAGTGGGTCACCGAGTCCATCGGCGGCATGGGCGTGGACGGCCGCACGCTCGTCACCAAGATGAGCTTCCGCTACCTGCACACCCTCGAGAACATGGGCACCTCGCCGGAGCCCAACCTCACCGTGCTGTGGAGCACGCGGCTGCCGCGCGGGTTCAAGGACTTCTGCGCCAAGACCTCCATCGCGAGCTCGTCCATCCAGTACGAGAACGACGACGTCATGCGCGTCTACCATGGCGACGACTACGCGATCGCCTGCTGCGTCTCGTCCATGCGCGTCGGCAAGGAGATGCAGTTCTTCGGCGCCCGCGCGAACCTCGCCAAATGCCTGCTCTATGCGCTGAACGGCGGTGTGGACGAGGTCTCCAAGAAGCAGGTTGGCCCGGCGTACCGCCCGGTCGAGGGGGATACGCTCGACTACGACGACGTCGTCGCGAAGTACAAGGACATGATGCGGTGGCTGGCCGGCGTGTACGTGAACACGCTGAACATCATCCACTACATGCATGACAAGTACTGCTACGAGGCGATCCAGATGGCGCTGCACGACCACCACGTGCACCGCTGGTTCGCCACGGGCATCGCGGGCCTGTCGGTCGTCGCGGACTCGCTGTCGGCCATCAAGTACGCCAAGGTGCACCCCGTGCGCGATGAGAACGGCGTCATCGTGGACTTCGATATCGAGGGGGACTTCCCCAAGTACGGCAACGACGACGACCGCGTGGACCGCATCGCCCACGACGTGGTACACGAGTTCATGGAGTACGTGCGCCGCAACGACACCTACCGCAACTCCGTGCCCACCACCTCCGTGCTGACCATCACGTCCAACGTGGTGTACGGCAAGAAGACCGGTGCCACGCCGGACGGGCGCGCGGCCGGGGAGCCCTTCGCCCCCGGCGCCAACCCCATGCACCGGCGCGACAGCCATGGCGCGATCGCCTCGCTGTCCTCGGTCGCCAAGCTGCCGTTCCGCGACGCCCAGGACGGCATCTCGAACACCTTCTCCATCGTGCCGGGCGCGCTCGGCAAGGACGCCGAGGTGTTCTTCGGCGATGTGGACCTGGGGGAGTTCTCGTTCGAGAACCCCGCGCCCAGCTGCGACTGCTGCTGACGACCCCACCGGCGGGGGAGGCGGGCGCTGCGGCGCGTCGCGTCCCCTGCGGAGGTGCGGTCTCATCCGCCGCCGGCGCCCTCGGGTGGAGCCCGGGCGCCGGCGGCGTCCCCAGCGGGCTCTTCGATTCCGGGTCGGCACGGAACCCGCCGGCGTGCCGGCGGTGCAGCCCGCACGTTGACAGAGCGCCCGGTACGGGGGCATCCCGTCGTACCGCGGCATGACTTGAGAACAGGAGTTTCATCATGAAGGTTTCCGACGTCGCCCAGTCCCAGGCCGACAACCTGGTGAGCATGCTCGATGCGTATGCGGAGCAGGGCGGGCACCATCTGAACGTGAACGTGTTCAACCGCGACACGCTGCTGGACGCGCAGGCCCATCCCGAGAAGTACCCCCAGCTCACCGTCCGCGTCTCCGGCTATGCGGTGAACTTCCACAACCTCACGCGCGAGCAGCAGGACGAGGTGATCTCGCGCACCTTCCACGAGGCGATGTAGGGGCGCGCGGACGGCCGACCCGCCGCCCCCGACGGGCCCCGGGCCGAGGGCTCGGGGCCCGCTCGGCTGCCTGCCGCATCGGCTTGGGGGCAGGAGGGTCGCGTGGATGACCGCTGTGTTCGTTTGGCGGCATGAATCCCGCTCGGCGACCCGCCGTCCATCCGACTGCCCTGCGCTCGCATCGGTAGCCGAAAAGCGTTCCCGAGGCCCGGACGGGTAGGGGGTGGTCAAAAATGGGCCGATTTGCGAACATGCATACCGCGTAGGAGCGGATGCGAGCCGGTTCTCGGTAGAACATCGTGTTTCGGACAATCTGATTCTGCGGGTTTTCGACGGGAGTGGCTCGAGATAATGCCACCGATCAGATGGTAATTCACAAATCGCGTCATTTTTGACCACCCCCTCGGGGCCCGATTCCGAAGCGCCTCTATCTCTATGCATCAGATTCGCGATACGGCCAGCTCATCCTCCGTAGATATGCAATAGAGGCGAATCGGATACGGGCACCCGGACGCGTCGGCATCTCGGGCTCCGGGTTGCCCCTCCGCGGGGCGCCTGCGAGTGCCGGTGGCACCGGCTCCTCACCTCGGCGAGTACCCGCGGGCGCTCCGGGTAGCAGCGGCCGTCGGTTCCCCGCTACTGCGGAGCGCCTGCGGGCGCCGGCGCCGCCGGTTTCCCGCCTCGACGAGAGCTCCCGGCGGGAGGGGCGCTGCCGGCAGGCGCGGACGCGCTGGTATATGCTCTTGGACATGCACCGCGCGCGGCCGTGCGTCGACGCGCCCGCCGCCGCGGCTCGTTCCAAGAGGAAGGAAGGCATCTATGGCTTGCTTGGGGTTCGCCGTCGTCGGCACCAGCTCTATCTCCGAAAGCTTCATCTCCGTCCTGAACGCGTCCGAGGACGCCCGGTACGTGGGCAGCGTGTCGCGCGACCGGGAGCGTGCGGCGCGCGTCACCGCCGAGCACGGCGGTACCGTCCCGTTCACGAGCCTCGATGCCGCGCTCGCATGCGAGGAGGTCGACGCGGTCTACATCGCGAGCCCGAACGCCCTCCATGCCGCCCAGGCGCTCGATTGCGTCCGAGCGGGCAAGCACGTGCTGGTGGAGAAGCCCCTCGCGCTCTGCGAGGCCGACGCCCGCTCGATCCTGGACGCGGCGCGCTCAGCGGGGGTGGTGGCGATGGAGGCGATGCGCTCGGTGCACGACCCCGGCATGCAGACGATCCGCGACGCGATCGCGCGGATCGGGCGGGTGCGCCGGGCGTCGCTGCGCTTCGGCAAGTACTCCTCCCGGTATGACGAGGTGCTCGCCGGACGGCAGACCAACATCTTCGACGCGCGCATGGGGACGGGCTCCCTCATGGATATCGGCGTCTACTGCGTGGAGGCGTGCGTCGCGCTGTTCGGCGCCCCCGATGCCGTGACGTGCGCGCCCGTGCTGATCTCCGGGCCGGATTCGGAGCAGACCGGCGGGGTCGTCGACGGGGCGGGGACCATCCTGGCGCGCTATCCCGACAAGGTCGTGGAGCTCTCGTACTCCAAGATCAGCCAGGACCTGCTCCCGTGTCAGATCGAGGGCGAGCTGGGGACCGTCACCTACAGCGGGGTGTCCGTCCCGCTCGAGGGGGAGCTCCTCCTGCGCGGTCGGGCGGTCGGGGGCGCCCAGCGCCCGGGCGAGTTCAGCGAGGGGGACGTCACGGAGCGCCTCGCGTTCCCCGCGTGCGACAACAACATGTGCTACGAGCTGGCCGATTTCATCGCCTGCGTGCGCGGCGGGCTCGATGCCGCGCCGTTCGGGGAGATCACCTGCACGTCGCTTTCGATCATGGACGAGGCGCGCCGCCAGGCGGGCATCGAGTTCCCGCGGGGCTAGCGCGCAGCCAGACGGGGCGGCCCCGGTCCGCGCCGGGCCGCCGCCCGCGCGGTATGCAAGGGGCGTCATCCGGATACCCGTCCGGCGGGATGTACGAGAGGAGAGGGTCGGCATGAGGGAAGAGGCGGGCGGCTCGCAGCCGATCGGCGGCGCGCCGGGCACGCGCTACGCCATGGGACGCGTCCATTCGGTGGAGAGCATGGGCACCGTCGACGGGCCGGGGATCCGTTTCGTCGTCTTCCTGCAGGGCTGCCCCATGCGCTGCCTGTACTGCCACAACCCCGACACCTGGGACGCCGGACCCGGCGCCGGCTCCCCGACGACGGTCGAGGAGCTCGTCGAGCGCTTCGAGTCCAACCGCGCCTATTACCGCACGGGCGGGGTCACCGTGACGGGCGGCGAGCCGCTGCTGCAGCCGGAGTTCGTGGCGGACCTGTTCGCCGCCCTGCACGCGCGCCCCGCGGGCAGGGTCCACACCTGCCTCGATACCTGCGGATACGCGTTCGATCCGGAGCATCCCGACCGCTGGGGGCGCGTCCTTTCGGAGACCGACCTCGTCCTGCTCGACATCAAGCACGCCGACCCCGCGGGGCATCGCCGGCTCACCGGGCGCGACCCGGGTCGCATCCTCGCTTTCGGCGACGAGCTCGCGCGGCGCGGCATCGACACGGTGATCCGCCACGTGGTGGTCCCCGGGTACACGGACTCCGTCGAGGAGTGCGAGGCGCTCGGGCGCCTCATCGCCCCGTGGCGCAACGTGGTCGGCTTGGAGATGCTGCCGTATCACACGATGGGCGAGTCGAAGTACGAGCGCCTGGGCCTGGCCTACCCGCTCGCGGGGACCGAGGCCATGGACGCCGGACGCATCCCGGAGCTGCGCGCGGCGGTCCTGCGCGGCATGCGCGCAGCTCGGGGGGCGTCGCCGGCCCGCCGCCCGTCCTGATACCGGGTCGGGCCCGGCGATGCCGGGGAAGGGGCCGTCCCGCCCGCGTCGCCGGTCCCGATGACGGCGCCGCCTACGATGGCGCAGCCGGCGCCGTTCCGCCGGCGGCTCAGGACGCGGGTGGCGGGACGGCGGATCGTCCGGCGCGCCGGTCCCGCAGCGGCGGCATGGCCGCCCGCCGCCCCCGAGCCCTCGCGGCTACCTGCCGAGCCACCTCAGGATGAAGTTGACGATGGCCGCCGCGTCGTTGATGCTCAGGAAGGGCGGCAGCTCCGCCGCCTCGCCGTCCTCGCGGGCCGCCTTCGCGGCGCGCCGGCGGAAATCCCGCTCGACGATGTCGTTGCAGGCGACCGCCAGCGTGTTGCCGTCGATGAGGTCGTAGGAGGTGTCCCCCCTCAGCCGGTCGACGCCCGAGCGCGTCACCACGATGTTGGGCAGGCCCGCGGTCTTGTACCCTTCGACGATCACCACGTCGACGTCGGTGTAGTGCGTGAGCAGGTCGCGCACGGGGACCTCCTCGCTCGTGGTGTCGGCGTACTCGGCGTACCTGCCCGGGGCGATGAGCCCGACATGGCGGCTTCCCGCCTGGGCGTGGCGCCAGGAGTCCTTCCCCGGCTGGTCGATGTCGAAGCCCTTGTGGCCGTGGTGCTTGATCGATCCCACGCGCAGGCCGCGCTGCGTGAGGCGCGAGATGATCTTCTCCACCAAGGTGGTCTTGCCGGAGTTCTGATAGCCGATGAAGGCGATGGCGGGGGCGGGGGTGCCGCTCCCCGGGCCGCCCGGGAGGGGGGAGGACGCGACGATTTCGACGCCGGGGTCCGTATCGGGCCCGGCCGCACGGGGCGCGTCGCCCGGGCCCCTCCCGTCCGCCGGGGCAGCGCCGACGTCGGTGCTGCCCGCCGCACAGGCCGCGGGCGCACCCGGGACGTCTCCCGCCCGGACGGCCGCCGCGGCGCCTCCCCCGGACCCGGGTTCCTCGGCCGCCCGGTCCTCCGCCGAGGCGGCGTCCCCGCCCCCGGCCCCCTCGGCGGCGAGCCCGTCGGGGCCGGTCTCCGCGCGCTGCCACAGCCCCGAGCGCCCGCCCTCCTTGCGCAGCAGCCGCACGTCGACGACCTCCATGCCGCGGTCGACGGCCTTGCACATGTCGTAGATGGTGAGGCAGGCGACGGAGGCCGCGGTGAGCGCCTCCATCTCGATGCCCGTCACGCCGGTGACGCCGCAGGTGGCGAGCACGTGGAAGCCCACGCGCCCATCGGGCCGCGCGCCCGCTCCCGATGCGGGGATCGG
>NZ_JAQECM010000038.1:23741-24085 GCF_027669965.1 Candidatus Collinsella stercoripullorum
CGACCTTGCTCTTGGTGAGCATGAGGGGATGGCACATGGGGACGAGCTCGCTGGTCCGTTTGGACGCCATGATGCCGGCGACGCGCGCGCAGGCGAGCACGTCGCCCTTCTTCGCGCGGTCCTCGAGCACCATGCGCTGGGTCTCGGGATGCATGAGGATGCTGCCCTCGGCCACGGCGAGGCGCGCGGTCACCGCCTTGCCGCCCACGTCGACCATGCGCACATCGCCCTTCTCGTCCACGTGGGTGAGCTCGTCGCGGTAGGCGTCGCGCGGGGCGCCGCCGGGGGAGCGGGCGGGGTCCGCGGGCGCGCCGCCGGTCCCCGCGAGGGGCCCGCGCGCGTCG
>NZ_JAQECM010000039.1:0-24002 GCF_027669965.1 Candidatus Collinsella stercoripullorum
CGCCGCGCGGCAAGGAGATATATTGCCAGCCTCCCCCCTCCCGCGCAAGGGGGATTCTTGGGTTCACATCTCCTCCATAATTCAGATCACCCACGGTGCTGCGGGAGGCTGGCATCGGAACCGTCATCTATTGAGTTACCTGCAGCTTTCCCCTGTACAGCGATGCTATACCGCGTTGGACCGATCCCTACGCACGCGTTACGCCTCCCATACGCGCGGGAATGCGCAACGACCCGAGAGGACCTGTGAAGCCGTGGGCACGCACCCCGACCGCCGACTCGCATACTCGCCGCGGCTTTCTCAGGTGTCGCCTGGCGCCGGCGCCTCGACCGCCTACGGGACACGCCGCCCCGTCACGAGGCTCCTCATGGGATGCCGCCCCGTCGCAAGCCGAACGCCGCGAGCCTGTCATGGCCTCCCCCGCACCCGGATAGCAGATCGATCTCCGCGGACGTTTATATCTATATAGGGTTCCCGGGAGCCATCGGGGCTCACGGTATCCAGTCGGTCCGGCGGCCGTCATCTTGGGCGAAGCCTCCCGGGTGCATGCTCGCCCACTGCGCGCACGCCGCCGGACCTGCGACCGCGCCCATCTCGGGCATCGCCTCCGGGCTGCCGCGCCCATCGCCGAGCAGGTTCCGGGAACGGCCGCCCGTTGCAGCCGCAGGCTCGGATAAGCCCCTTCAAGCAAAACGGGGTACCCGAAGGTACCCCGTTCCTCATTCGTATCGTTCGGCGTTCCGCGCGATGCCGGAAGCCTTAGGCCTCGAGGGCCTTCTTGGCGATGGCGGCGAGCTCGTTGAAGGACTCGATGTCCTCGTACGCCATCTGGGCGAGGACCTTGCGGTCGAGCTCGATGCCGGCCAGCTTCAGGCCGTGCATGAACTTGGAGTAGGAGAGGTCGTTCATGCGAGCCGCGGCGTTGATGCGGGTGATCCACAGGCTGCGGATCTCGCGCTTCTTGTTGCGGCGGTCACGGTACTGGTACTGCAGGGAGTGCTGGACCTGCTCCTTGGCATGCTTGTACGTACGCGAAGCGGCACCGTAGTAGCCCTTCGCACGGCTCATGACGGTACGGCGCTTCTTCCTCGCGTTCACAGAGCGCTTCACACGTGCCATTTCTGATCAACTCCTAGTCGGTGGAAAAGTGGTCGGGGAAAACGGGGCTGCTCTTAGCGGCCGGCCAGACGGGCGGTGATGACCTTCTTGTCGGCGGCGGCCAGCTCGCCCTCCTGGCGGAAGTTGCGCTTGCGCTTGGTGGTCTTCTTGGTGAGGATGTGGCTCTTGAAGGCCTTGGCGCGCATGAGCTTGCCCGTACCGGTGCGGCGGAAGCGCTTCTTGGTGCCGCTGTGGGACTTCATCTTAGGCATGAATCTCTCCTTTGTCGGTTACTGATTCTTCTTCGTTGCGTCCTCGTCGCCCTCGACCTTGTCGAAGGCACCCTTGATGGGGGCGAAGAGCATATGCATGTTGCGGCCCTCGAGCTTGGGCTGCGACTCCACGGTCGCATACGGCTTGAGGTCGTCTGCAAGACGGTCGAGCACGTTCATGCCCTGCTCGGGATGAGCCATCTCGCGACCGCGGAACATGATCGTGACCTTGACGCGCGCGCCCTTCTTGAGGAAGCGCAGCACATGGCCCTTCTTGGTCTCGTAGTCGCCGACGTCGATCTTGGGACGGAACTTCATCTCCTTGACCTCGACGCGGGACTGGTTCTTGCGAGCCTGCTTCGCCTTCATGGCCTGCTGGTACTTGTACTTACCGTAGTCCATGACGCGGCACACCGGCGGCTCCGCGTTGGGCGCGATCTCCACCAGGTCGAGGCCCTGCTCGTCGGCGACGCGCTGCGCGTCGCGGATGCCGAAAAGGCCGAGCTGCGACCCATCGACACCGATCAGGCGACACGTGGTCGCGGTGATCTCCCCGTTGATGCGGGTGGCATCAGACTTAGCTATTGTCCCAACCTCCTTCGTAGCTGAGAAAACAAAACCCGGATGCCCTGCAGGGAGCATCCGGGTTGCACACGCTGAAGGGTACGGATATCCGTGCCCAAAGATACGTTGTACGACCAGACAGCTGCCCGTAAGGCGCCGAAAGGTGGGGACCGCACGGTCCCGCTTTCCTCAATCGCGCAAAAGCGCTTGGTGAATGATAGCACACCCCCTACGGCTCCACGGTATCACCATGAGCGCCGCGGGATCGCCACCCGGAGACCCTACTCCCAGCCGCCCCAGGTGTCGGGGGCGTAACCGACGGTCGCCTGCCGCCCGTTGCGCACGATCGGCTCGCGCAGCACCTGCTGGTTCTCAAGGAGCTTGTCGAACTTCTGGCTCTCGGCGAGATAGGAGATGAGCGCGACGGTATCCTGATCTTTGGCCTTGGGGTCGACCAGGGCGTCGATACCTCCGACGGCGCGCAGGACGCTCTGCAGCTCGCCCTTGCTCATCCCCTTCTCCTTGAGGTCGATGAACTGGAAGCCGATGCGCCGCTCCTTGAAGTAGCGCTGCGCCTTCTTGGTGTCGAAGCTCTTCTTGGTCCCGAAGATCTGGATGTTCATGGGTTCCCTCACCCGCTCTCGGTCGATGCTGCTCAATCGAAACCCAAGCTTATCCGCTGCATGGCGCGATTACCACCCCGAAACCCATCTTCCCGATAAGAAGATGCCGCAGACAGGGTGCTTTGCCTCGAAAAAGCCCGAGGCGAGACTCGAAGCGTGCGCCCGCGGCGCCCGCATGCTCCGGGTGCCTACGACGCGGACCCCCGGGGACGGATGGGCGCATCGTCGACACGGCAGAGAAGCCCGAGGCGAGACTCGAAGCGTGCGCCTGCGGCGCCCGCATGCTCCGGGTGCCTTCGGCACCCTTCGCCGCTCGCTGGGAAATGCTCACGCATTTCCGCAGTCTCGCGCGCTCTCGCGAGTTCGAGTCTCGCCTGCATTGTGCATCAAAACGAAAGGGCCCCATCACTGGAGCCCTCGCTGTTCTCTATGGTGCCCGAGGCGAGACTCGAACTCGCACGATGTCGCCATCGGTGGATTTTGAGTCCACTGCGTCTGCCAATTCCGCCACTCGGGCACGGCGCGGATTATCGTACCATACGGCGCGCGGCTACACCGCCCGCATTTCCACGAGTTCGACGGTGCGGCGCATCTCGTCGCCGGCGCATCCACGGCCCTCGACCGACGCCTCGCCCGCCTGGTTGTCGAACGGGTCGCAGCGCACGCCGTCGCAGGCGGGGGCGAGCTCCGCCTGGAAGCGGGAGTTCGCCACCATGCGCCACGGGTCCAGGTTGCCGAAGTAATGCAGGCGGCGCCCCTCGTCCCCCTCGCGGCGCGCGGAGGAGCCGAACGAGCAGTCGGCCCACAGCCAGCCGAACTCGTCCGTGTGGAACATCGCCCAGTCATGCGGGCCCACATGGTCGGGGGCGACGTAGAGGCCACTCTGCCAGCGCGCGGGGATCCCCGCGATACGGCACATGGTGATGAAGGTCAGCGCCATGACGCCGCAGTCGCCGCGCAGGGATTTCGCGCAGGCGTCCGGTATGCAGTCCAGCTGCGCGTAATCGGGCTGGTAGCGGTAGTCCACGTTCATGGTGATGTAATCGTAGATGGCCCGGGCGCGGTCGATCGGCCGCTCGATGCCGGCGACCACGCGCTCGGTCAGCACGCACAGGTACGGCGTGAACAGGATATGCGGCGCGAGCTCGGAGAGGTCGTCCTCGTTCACGGTGTCGTCGGCGACCGCATGCCGTGCGGGGGCCGGGGCGAGCGTGTCGACATAGAGGGCGTCGATGCGGTAGCGGTACGCGACCTGGAAGGAGCGCGTCTGGCGCGATCCCCAGAACGCCGTGCGCGCAGGGGCGTCCTCGGAGGCGACGAGCACGCCGGGCGTCCAGTCGAACACGTCGATGGCGGACTGCTGCGGGCATGCCGCGGGAACGGGCAGCCAGGCGCGCAGCATCTCGCCCTGCTCCGCACCGGGCACCTCGATGCCCGCCTTGAGCGTGATCTCGCGCGACGCCCCGCCGTTCGCATGCATCTCGGCGAGCATGGCCGAGCGCGCCTCCGTGTCGGTCGGCGCGGCGGGTCCGAGCCCCGGGACCTCGCGGGGGTAGACCCGCAGCGAGTCGAGGAAGCTCGCCAGGAAGCGCTGCTCGCCGTCGACGAAGCGCCAGTCGATGCGCCCGCGCCCGATGAGGTCGTCGAACCGCTTCTCCGTGAACTCAGGCCACTCGGCGCGCACGGCCTCGAGCGCCTCGGCGCGCGTCACGCGGAACTGCCGCGCGAGGCGGCCCATGCGGTGCCGCTCCGCCCGCAGGCACGCCGCGAGCTCAGGGTTCACCTCGCCGGAGAGGAGGTCGTCGCATGCGCGGACGGCCTCGGTCAGACGCCCCGCCTGCTTGAGGCGCTCGATCTCGGGGGGAAGGCCCACGGCGAGGAAGCGGAAATCGTCGTTGGACGCCGCGTCGGGCGTCCCGACCGGCCCCCTCTCGACGAGCTCCCCCTGTTCCGGGTATTCGAATCGGACCGCCATGGCTCCCCCTTCTCGTCGTGCGCCGGCGCGGAATCCGGCGCCTCGAACCCTACGGACCCGATTCTACCCCTGCCGCCCGCGCACGCGGAGGACGGGGCCGTATCCGCCTGCCGCAGCGCGAGCGCCCAAGGGGGACGGCGCCATAACGAAGGAGGCCCCGAAGGCCTCCTGAGTAAAAATGACCCCGTCCCGAAAAGTACGAAAAGCAGCAAAAAAAGAGGCCCCGAAGGGCCTCCTGCAGAACGCGTGCGTCCGAGCTTACGCCTTGTTCACCGAGCCGAACTGCTCCATGAGCTCCTTGGTGCGCGCCACGATGGCGTCGCGGCCGGGCTTGAGGAGCTTGCGCGGGTCGTAGCCCTTGCCCCGCTGATCCTTGCCGGCCTCGATGTACTCGCGGGTGGCGGCGGCGAAGACGAGCTGCAGGTCGGTGTTCACGTTGATCTTGGAGATACCGAGCTCGATCGCCTTCTTGATCTGATCCTCGGGGATGCCGGTGCCGCCATGGAGCACGAGCGGGAGATCGCCGGTCAAGGCCTTGATCTCGCCGAGGCGCTCGAAGGACAGGCCGGCCCAGTCCGCCGGGTAGACGCCGTGGATGTTGCCGATGCCGCAGGCGAGGAAGTCGACGCCCAGGTCCGCGATCTGCTTGCACTCGTTGGGGTCGGCGAGCTCGCCGTTGGAGGTCACGCCGTCCTCGACGCCGCCGATGCCGCCGACCTCGGCCTCCACGGAGATGCCCTTGGAGTGGGCCAGCTCGACGATCTCCTTGGTGCGATCGAGGTTGAGCTGGAAGGTCTCCTCATGGGAGCCGTCGTACATGACGGAGGTGAACCCGGCCTCGATGCACTTGAAGCAGTCCTCGTAGGAACCGTGATCGAGATGGAGCGCCACGGGGACGGTGATGTTCAGAGCCTCGACGGCGGCCTTCACCATATCGGCGCAGACCTTGTAGCCGCCCATCCACTTGGCGGCACCGCCGGTGCACTGCATGATGAGCGGGGACTTCGCCTCCTCGGCGGCGGTGAGGATGGAGAGCGTCCACTCGAGGTTGTTGGTGTTGAATGCGCCGAGCGCGTAGTGGCCGGCCTCGGCTTCCTTGAGCATCTCTGCTGCGTTGACGAGCATGGATTAACCTCCTCATAAGGTTTGCCTACACAGCCGCCTATTTTACCACCGACGCGGGCGCGAATGCGCAGCATTGAGCGCTTCTTTACCGCACGACCCCGGCAGCGTCCCGCCCGGCGGCCCGCGCGGACCGACCCCTCGCCCCGAGCCGTCGCCGCACCGCCCCGTCATGAGCCGACGAACACGGACGACTGCTGGTAACGTCCCTCGAAACCGATGACGTCGCGCAAAAGGCGCAGATAGAACCCGGCAGAGGCGACCTCCGGCCTCAAGACGAGGTCCTCGGGATGCACCTCGCCCGGACCGTCCTGGCCGTAGGCCCCCGGCGGGGCGCGATCGTAGAGATGCACCCTCCCGACGGTCTGCCAGACGTCGTCGACGCAGGCGACGCGCATGGAGATCGACCCGTCCCGCCAGCGGTCGACCCCGCACAGATGGGGGTCGAGGACGAGGTAGCGCAGCCCGGTGCGCACGTCGCGGACCTCTACGGTGCCCGCGTCGGCGTGCTTGCGCCCGATTGCGAAGCGGGTCACGAAATGGGTCCGCTCGATCTGCCGCAGGCAGTCGAGGTCGTCCTCGGAGACGTCCCCGACCGGGTGCTCGATGAACGCCCGCAGCGGCGTCGCGCCCCGGAACAGCGGGCGGTCGAACAGGACCCATTCCGTGAAGCAGGCGGACAGGAAGGCCGCCTCCCGATCGCTCAGGCAGTCCCGGTAGTACGCCGCCGGGTCGACGAAGGCGGAGAACTCCTCGTTCGCCTGCGCGAGGAACTCCCATTTCCTGCCTATCCAATGCTCGGCCATGACCGTCACCGCACGGTCGACGCGCTCGCCCACATCCATGATGCCCCCATCCGTCGAACTGACCGCATGGTTCGACGGTACCCGAGAGATGCGGGCGGATCGCGATCGGAGGGGAGCCCGATGACGCCCCGCCGAACGGGATCCGAAGGCTCCTTGCCGAAACCTTGCCTCGTTCTTACCGGATCGGGATCGCCGCACGTAAGAGATGGTGCACGCACCCGGCGGGCGCGTGCGGGGCCGTCCGGGTGCGCGATCTTTCCATACCCGGCGGAGCCGGGGGCGGGGCGGGCGACCCCGCCAGATGCCCCGCCAGAGGCCCTGTCAGAGGCCCAGGCTGAGGGCGTGGGCGACGAAGGGGTTGCGCCCGAGCTCGTCGGAGACGGTCGTGGTCCCGTCGTGCCCGATGAGGCACAGCGTGTCCTCCGGCAGGGACCGGAACAGGCGGCCAAGCGTGTGCAGGATCGTGTCCTCGTCGCCGCCGACCAGGTCGGTGCGGCCGTGGCCGCCGGGGAACAGGGTGTCGCCCATGAAGGCGACCCTCCCCTCCGCGCTCGCGCAGAACAGGACGATGCCACCGGGGGTGTGCCCCGGGGCATCGATGACCTGCAGCACCGCATCGCCCACGGCGACGGTATCGCCCTCGGACAGCAGGCGGTCGGGAGCCGGGGGCATCTCGGTGTCGATCCCCCAGCGCACCCGCATGCTCGCGACGGCGTCCCGCACGAACCCCGCGTCGGACGCGGAGATGAGGTAGGGCACGTCGTCGCCGAGCGCGCGGCGCATGCCGGCGACGCCGCCCACATGGTCGCCGTGCCCATGCGTGCACACGATGCCGACCGGCCGCGCGCCGGGGTGCGCCGCGCGCAGGCGCTCGGCGAGCTTGTCGCCCTCCCAGGCGGGGTCGATGATCAGGGCCTCGTCGCCGGAGACGACGAAGTAGGTGTTGGTGGATATCGGGCCGTTCACCACGCAGTCGATCGAGATCGAGCCGCGCGGGGCGAGGTCGAGCACCGGGTCGGTCATGTCAGGGGCCTCCTTCTTCGGGCTGCCGGACGGTTCACCCCGTCAGTCTCCCACAGCCGGGGGCCGCGGGCGCCCGGCGCACGAAGTCGCCATAGGACCGCCCCGCCCGCGGCGCGGTCAGCGGCGGCGCTTCATCTGGGCGCCGCCCTCGCCGGGCATGAGGCGCCGCGCGTCGTAGACGCTCTCCACCGCCGAGACGGCGGCGAGCAGCGGATCGAGCCCGCTCGCGTCCGAGATCTCCACGAGGAAGCGTAGGGTCGCGACGCCCTCGCGGTCGGTCGCCGTGGCGGCGGACAGGATGTTGCCGCCCGCGTCGCCGATCGCGATGGTCACGTCCTTGAGCAGCCCCATGCGGTCGAGGCACTCGACCACGATCTCGACCTGGAAGGTGGTGTCGGCGCGGGTGTCCCACGCGACCTCGATCATGCGCTCGGGATGCTCCATGAGCCCCTTCACATTCGGGCAGTTCGCGCGGTGCACCGACACGCCGCGCCCGCGCGTGATGAAGCCGACGATGTCGTCCCCGGTCACGGGGTTGCAGCAGTGCGCGAGGCGCACGAGCAGGCCCTCGCTGTTCTCGCCCTTCACCAGGACGCCGGAGTTTGACTTGGCCGAGGGGCGCGGATGGCGGTTGCTCCCGCGCTCGGGGCGCGCCGGGGCGCCGTCCTCGGGCCTGTCGACGGGCGCCTCGGGCTTGGGGTCCAAGATCTGCTCGACCTTGTTGCCCACCATCCGCACGGCGAGCTTGCCCGCGCCGATGGCGGCGAAGATGTCCTCGATCTGGCGGTAGTTCAGCTGCTCGGCGACGGAGGCGAGCGCGCGGGTGGTGCGCTGCGTGGAGATGCCGTACCCGCGCTTGCGCAGGTCGCGGGCGAGCAGGTCGCGGCCGGCGGTCGCGTTGTCGTCCTTCGCCACCGCGGCGAAGTACCGGCGGATCTTGGACTTGGCCGACGGCGTGCGCACGATGTTCAACCAGTCTGGGGACGGCTTGGACGCCTTGTTCGTCATGATCTCCACGCGGTCGCCCGTCTGCAGCTCATGGGACAGCGGCGCCATCGCCCCGTTCACCTTCGCGCCGACGCAGTGGTTGCCGACCTCGGTGTGGACCGCGTAGGCGAAGTCCAGCGGCGTGGAGCCGCGGCGCAGGCTCAGCACCTCGCCCTTGGGGGTGAAGACGAAGATCTCCTGGTCGTAGAGGTCCGCCTTCAGGGTGTGCAGGAACTCCTTGGGGTCGTCGATGTCGTCGGAGGCCGCCCAGTCGAGGGAGTGCTTGAGCATGTTGATCTGGTCGTCCAGGCGCTGGGCCTCGCTGGACTTCGACGCGCTCGACCCGCCCGAGCGCTTGTAGAGCCAGTGGGCGGCGATGCCGTACTCGGCCTGCTTGTGCATCTCGTAGGTGCGGATCTGGATCTCCAGCGGCCGGGCGGTGGGCCCGATGACCGTCGTGTGGAGCGACTGGTAGTTGTTGAGCTTGGGCATGGCGATGTAGTCCTTGAAGCGCCCCGGCATGGGATGCCACAGGGTGTGCACCGCGCCGAGCGCGGAGTAGCAGTCGCCCACGGAGTTGGTGATCACGCGCAGCGCGACCAGGTCGTAGATCTCGGAGAACTCCTTGCCCTTGCGCCGCATCTTCTGGTAGATGGACCAGTAGTGCTTGGACCGGCCGTTGATCTGGTAGCCGGTGAGCCCCACGCGGCGCAGCTCGTCGTCGAGGGTCTTGATGGTGTCGGCCAGGAAGCGCTCGCGCACCTCGCGGCTCTCGGCGACCATGCGCGCGATGCGTTGGTATGCCTCGGGCTCCAGGTAGAAGAAGGAGAGGTCCTCGAGCTCCCACTTAATCGACGAGATGCCCAGGCGGTCGGCCAGCGGCGCGTAGACGTCCATGGTCTCGCGCGCCTTGAACAGGCGGCGGTCCTCGCGCAGGGCGGCGAGCGTGCGCATGTTGTGCAGGCGGTCGGCGAGCTTCACGATGACGACGCGGATGTCGTGGGACATGGCGAGGAACATCTTGCGCAGGTTCAGCGCCTGCTTCTCGTCCATGGTGTCCACGTCGATGTTGGTGAGCTTGGTCACGCCGTCGACGAGCTCGGCGACGGCGTCGCCGAAGATGCCCGCCACATCGGACAAGGAGGTCTCCGTGTCCTCGACCGTGTCGTGCAGCAGCGCGGCGCACACCACGTCGCAGTCCATCTTGAGCTCGGCGAGGATGATCGCGACCTCGACGGGGTGGTTGATGTAGAGCTCGCCGCTGCGGCGCTTCTGCTTGGCGTGCTTCTCCGCGGCGAAGCAGTAGGCGCGCTCGACCTTCCCGCGGTCGGCGTCCCCCATGTACTTGCGGACGAGGCCGGCGAGCTTGTCGTAGTCGTCCGCCATGATCTCGTACGGCAGGTCGTCGGCATGGGTGTAGTGCACCAGCGCCGAGGTGGGCTGGAGCTCGCCCTCCTGGTTGCTGTGCACGTGCCGGGTGCCGGAGGCGGTCTTGCCGGTCTGCGCGTCCATGGCGTCCCCCTAACGTCCTCGCGGTGTGATGGGTCGATTGATGCGGTCAAGCATATCAGATGCCGGGGCGTCGAGCGCCCAGTCCCGGAAGGCGCCGAACTCCATGCGCGCGTGGAGGCCCTCGAGGTAGCGGATGGAGTTCGTGAGGTCGACGCGCCCGGGGCGGTCGGCCATCCGGATGCGCCGCGCATCCCCGTCCCCGCCCACATGCGCGAAGCCGAGCTCCTCGAAGACGGCCAGCCCGCACGCCACGGCGCGCTCCTCGACCGGGCAGCGCGCGTCGACGGCCAGGCACATCTTGGAGATGTCCAGGTCGGAGGCCGTGAACGAATCCGTCCCGGTGCGGGAGCGGTTGGCGCGCCACATGGTCTGGAGCGCGCGGTAGAGGCAGACGAGCTCCTCGCGCTCGGGCGCCGCGGCGTCGAGCAGGCGCTCGTTGATGCGCGCGTCGCGCGCGGAGTAGAGCAGGTGGATGACGGCCGGCTCGCCGTCGCGGCCGGCGCGGCCGCTCATCTGGTTGAACTCGGTCGCACCGAAAGGCATGTGGTAGAGCACCACATGGCGGATGTCGGGCAGGTCGACCCCTTCGCCGAAGGCGGAGGTCGACACGATGCAGGTGAGCTCGCCGGAGCGGAAGGCGTCCTCGACCCGCGCGCGCACCTCACGCGCCAAGCCGGCGTTGTAGTATGCGATGGAGCCCGCGAGCTCGGGCACGCGGCGGCGCAGAGTGCGGGCGAGCGCGCGCGACTGCTCGCGCGAGTTGACGTACACCACGCACTTCTGCCCGGTCGCCACGATGGACACGAGCCGGTTCTCGCGCGCCGCGAGGTCGCGGTCGTCCTCGATCCCCAGGTTCTCCCGGACGGCGTCGTCGACGACCGTCCGGTCGATGGGCAGCAGGCGCGCGATCTCGGCGCAGACGCGGTCGTCCGCCGTCGCGGTCGCCGCGAGCACCGTCGGGTGCCCGAACGCGCGCACGACCTCGGGCAGCTCGAGATAGGCGCTGCGCTCGCCCGACCGGGCGGTCCCGGCATGGTGCGCCTCGTCGACGGCGATGAAGCCGATGCGGCCGCAGCGGGCGAGGCGCTCGCGGTGGATGGCGAGGAACTCCGGGGTGGTGAGCACCACGTCGACGCCGCCCGACGCCAGACGCGAGAAGACCCGGTCGCGCACGTCCGCGGGGGTCTCCCCCGTCAGGACCTCGGCGCACAGGCCGATGCCGGACAGCGCGCGCACCAGATGGAAGGACTGGTCGGCGACGAGGGCGCGCAGCGGGTAGACGAACACGCTCGCGCGGCCGCGCAGGATGGCCTCGCGGGCGGCATGCACGTGGAAGATGAGCGACTTGCCGCGCCCGGTGCCCATGATGGCCAGCACGCCGGAGCCGGCGGCGAGGGCGTCGAGCGCCTCGGCCTGGGCGGGATGGGGGCGCGCCGTGCCGATGAGCGAGTGGACGAGCGAGCGGGTGAGCTCGTCGTAGGAGAGCCGGGAGAGCATGCGGCGGCGCGCGGCGGCGTCCGCCGGGAACCCGTCGGGGCCCTCGCCCGCCCGGCGGTCGCAGCCGGCCTCCGCGGGCACGGCGTCGTCGGCGGCGTCGCTGTCGGCGGGCGCCTCGGCGGCCCCCTCGGCCTCCTCGCCGCAGCGGCACAGGATGTCCTTCACCATGAGCTTAGGCTTGACGCGGCCCTGCCAGTGCTCCGCGACCGCCTCGAACACGAGGTCGACCACGGTGTCGCAGCATACGCGCCGCTCGATGTCGGGCACGCGGAACATGATGGCCGGGACGCTCGAGACGCCGTCCGTGGCGGTGAAGCGCATGTGCTCCCCGCCGCGGCCCACCACGGCGCGGTCGCACATGGTGACGCCGCACGCCGCGAGCAGCGGGACCTTGTTGCCCTGGCCGAAGGGCTCGAGCGCGGAGACCGCCTCGATGGTGGGCAGGTCGAGCTCGGAGAGGTCGACCACGGCGGCGACCTCGCTGCGGTCCTCGAAGTCCTCGGCGGGGACCTCCGCCAGGACGGCGGCCAGGCGCTCCCTGAGCTCGTCCAGGCGGTCAGCCTCGACGGTGACGCCCACCGCGCCGGCGTGGCCGCCGAAGCGGATGAGCATGTCGGAACAGCGCTCGACGGCGTCGAACAGGTTCACCGAGCCCACCGAGCGGCCCGAGCCCCGCGCGATGCCGTCCGAGATGGAGAAGAGCAGGGCGGGCACATGGTAGCGGTTGGTGATCCGGCTCGCCACGATGCCCTTCACGCCCTCGTGCCAGCCCTCGCCGCCCACCACGATCACGCGGGAGCCGTCGTAGGCGCGCTCGACGAGCCCCATCGCCTCGTCGGCGAGCGCCGCCTCGATGTCCCGGCGCTCCTGGTTGACCCGCTCGAGCTCCGAGGCGAGGCGCCCCGCCTCGACCGGGTCGCGGGCGAGCAGGAGGTCGAGCGCGAGCGAGGGGTCCGCCACGCGCCCGGCGGAGTTCAGGCGCGGGATGAGCGAGAAGGACAGGGCGTCCGCGGTGATGGTCGACAGGTCGGTGCGGGCGAGCGCCGCGAGGGCGGTGAAGCCGGGGCGGGAGGTCCCGCGCATCCGCGCGATGCCGTCGGTCACGAGCGCGCGGTTCTCCGGCGTGAGCGGCATCATGTCCGACACCGTCCCCAGCGCGGCGACCTCCGTGAAGCCCCGCCACAGGTCGGGCATGCCGCGGCGCGCGCCGAGCACCTGCACGAGCTTCAGGGCGACGCCTGCTCCGGCGAGCTCGCGGCTCGGGCCGTCCGCGGCGAGCTTGGGATCGGCCACGGGGACGCCCTCGGGCACGAGGTCGGCGGGCTCGTGATGGTCGGTCACCGCCACGTCGACGCCCGTCGCGACGAGCGCGGCCACCTCCTCGCGTGCGGCGATGCCGTTGTCCACCGTGACGACGAGCGAGGGCCGGCACGCGGCGGCGACGCGCTCGAGGGCCGCCGCGGTGAGGCCGTAGCCCTCCTCGAAGCGATGCGGGATGAAGGGGAACACGGTCCCGCCGAGCGCGCGCAGCGCCTCGGTCAGCAGACAGGTCGAGGTGATGCCGTCCACGTCGAAGTCGCCGAACACCGCGATGGACTCGTGCGCGTCGAGCGCGCGCCCCACGCGGTCGGCGACCTCGGACATGCCCGGGATGAGCAGGGGGTCGGCCCAGTCGCGCTCGAGCGAGGGGGTGAGGAACAGCCGCCCCTCCCCCACAGTGCGGATGCCGCGCGCCACCATGATGCGGGCGACGAGGGGCGGCACCCCGAGGCCGCGGGCGAGCTCGCTCTCGAATGCAGGGTCGCTCGGCGCCACCGTCCAGCGGCGGCTCGTCTTAAGCGAGGGCATGGCTCACCGCCCCCTCGGACGGCTCCGCGCAGGTGCGCGCGGGGGCGGCGGGCGCTACGGGGACGGCGCGGCGGTGCGGCAGGACGCCGCGCGCGGGATGCGTGCGATGCATACGGGCACTTCCTCGGTATATAGCCCGCTGCGGCGGGCCGTGCTGTTGAACATCCCCATTATACGCATGGCGGGGACAGCGGCGCGCCCGCGCCTCCGGTCAGCGGTCCGGCTCCCCCGCGGACCCGCTCCGACCCGCGCGCGGCCGCGGCGCCCCCGCCCGAAAAATGTCTCCCGGGACGGCGCGGGACGGCCCCTCCCCCGCACCGGTGCGGTAGCATGGCTCTCGTCGCCCGATAGGAGGCGACCGCGAGGAAGGCGGAGGATCCCATGGAGCAATGGAAGCGGCTCGGCGCGTTCATCGGCAAGCATATGGCGTACTTCGTCCCGCTCTGCGTGGTCGCGGGCGTCCTGCTCCCCGGCGTGTTCGGCCCGCTCAAGGCCATCGTCCCGCTCATCTTCGCCGTCATGACGTTCCAAGGCGCCCTGAACAACACGTTCGAGCAGCTCCTCGCCGTGTTCCGGCACCCGCTCCGCCTGCTGGTCATCCTCGCGGTCGCCGAGGTCCTCATGCCGTGCCTCGCCTACCTGCTCGGCTCGCTGCTGTTCGGCGACAACGTGAACCTGCTGACCGGCGTCGTGCTGGAGTACAGCGTGCCCATCGCCGTCATCAGCTTCATGTGGGTCGGCATCTACGACGGCGACGGTCCCCTGTGCCTCGCCTCGATCCTGGTCTCCACCGTCATCTCCCCCGTGAGCATCCCGGTCACCCTGTCGGTCCTGCTCGGCGCCTCCATCCACATCGACGCGATGAGCATGGTCGGCGACATGGTGGCCATGATCGCCCTCCCCGCACTCGCCGGCATGCTCGTCAACGAGCTCACCCGCGGCTGGGGCCACGAGCGGCTCTCCCCGGTGCTCAGCCCGGCGAGCCGCCTGATCACCATCGTGCTCATCACGGTCAACTCGACGTCCATGAGCGAGTACGTCCTGAACATGACCTGGGAGCGCCTCGAGGTCGCCCTGTTCATCCTCGTCTTCGCCACGAGCGGCTTCTTCTGGGGCCTGCTCGCCGCCCGCATCCTGCACGGCTCCCAGCCGCTACTCGCCACCATGAGCTTCACCTGCGGGATGCGCAACATCTCGTCCGGCGCGGTGATCGCCGCGCAGTACTTCCCGGGCGAGACGGTCTTCCCCGTCATGTGCGGGACGCTGTTCCAGCAGATCCTCGCCGCCACGTTCGGCCATATCATCGAGCGCCTGTGCGCGGACCAGAGGGAGCAGGGCGAGCGGCGCGTGAAGGAGGCGCGCCGGCTTCTGGCGTCGCGCGGGCGCCGCTAGGGGCGCGCGGCGGCCGCGCGCGAGGCTACAGCAGCCCGAACCCCTCGAGGGCGCGGGCGATGCCGTCCTCGTCTATATCACCGCAGACCACGTCGGCCGCGGCGCGCGCCGCGGGGTCGCTCGCCGCCACGGCGACGCCCGTGCGCGCGAAGGAGAGCATCTCCGCGTCGTTCTCGCCGTCGCCGAAGGCCATCGTCTCCTCGGGCGCGATCCCGTAGCGCTCGAGCAACGCGCGGATCCCCGCGACCTTGCCGCCCCGCACGGGCACCACGTCGAAGGCCCCGGCGTGCCAGCGCGTCGGCTTGCAGCCCGGCAGGCGGGCCATGAGGTCGGCCGCCTCATCGTCGGTCTGGTACACGATGGCCTTCAGCACGGGGCTCCCGTCGGGCTCCCCGAGCGGGGGCACCGGCGTGGAGACGTCGCCCTCCACGCGCCTCACGTGGTCGTTCACGAGGTTCAGGTAGAGCCTGTCGGACTCGTAGAACAGGATGGGGCGCCGCCGCGCGGAGAACTCCCCGCGCAGGACCTCGAGGTCGTGCCCGACGATGGGGTCGGTGAAGACGACGCGGCCCTCCGCGTCGCGCGCCTCCTGGCCCCCGACGAGCACGTAGCCGTCGAAGGCGAGCTCATCGAGCGGGAGGTAGCCGAACTCCGGCATGGAGCGGCCGGTGGCGACGAACACCTTGCACCCGCGGCGGCGCAGCTCGCGCAGGGCGTCGACGGTACTGGGCGGCACGCGCTTGGTCCGGTGCGAGACGAGCGTGCCGTCGACGTCGAAGAAGAAGGCGCGCGGCGCGGGGCCGGGGATCGGGGTCGGTTCGGTGGTCACGGGTCCCTCCCATCGGGTGCTCGGCAGCCGGGCGGGGCCGGCCGGAAGGCGGCGGCGCGCCCGCAGACCGGGCCGCGCGGCGCACACCGGGGCGCGGCGCGCACCGGGGCCGGATCGCACGGTCCCGGCGGGGCGCGGCGCGCGGGCGAAAGGTCGGCCCTACGCCAGGCGCACGATCTTGGTGCCGTGGGCCTCGGGCGCGCCGACCGCGCGGACGACCTCGTCGACGTTCGCGTAGGTGATGCCCGCGCCCGGCAGGATGATGAGCCTGCCCGCGGCGTGCTCCGTGAGCTCGCGCAGGCGCGCGACGTTGTCCATAATCGGGGTGCCCGCCGGGCCGCCGTGCGTGAGGATGCGCGTGACGCCGAGCTGCGCCAAGGTGTCGATGGCGGGGAGCTGGGCGGCGGCGGGCAGGGCGTCGAACGCCATGTGGAAGGTGACGTCGACCCCGCCCATCTCGAACGCGTCGTCCGCCGCCGCGACCGCGGACATGATCCGCTCGCAGGCGGGAACGTCGAGGGCGTAGGCGCCGTCCTCCTCGCGCAGGCAGCCGAACACGATGCCGTCGGTCTCCGCCTCGCAGGCGCTGAAGACGTCGGCCTCCATCATCGCCAGCTCGTCCTCGCTGTAGACGAAGTCCCCGCCGCGCGGGCGGATCATCGTCATCACGCGGGCGCCGTGCGCGTGCGCGTAGGCGACCGTATGCTCGATGACGCCGAACGACGGCGTGGTGCCGCTCTCGGCGAGGTTGTCGCACAGCTCGATGCGGCGCGCGCCGGCCGCGATGGCGGCGGGCACGTTCGTGAAGTTCTCGGCGCAGAACTCGCGCAGGATCTCGGTATCGCCCATGGGTTCTCCTCAGCGTCGGCGTCATCGTCAGGCCGATTATACGCCACCCGCCCTCCGCGGGGCCGGATGCGGGCGGCGGCGCCAGGGCCCGTGCATACGGGACGCGCCCCGGAAGGGGCCGGAGCTCCTTTTCGGGGCGCGCATGCCGCCGGGATCCTCCCGATCGCGCCCGCCCCGTCGGGGGCGTTCGGCGCGCGAGGCGGGACGGTGCGTCAGCCCCCCAGGTAGGCGCGTCGCACGTCGTCGTTGTGCAGAAGCTCCGAGCCCGTGCCCGTGAGCGTGACGGTACCCGTCTCCATGACGTAGCCGCGCGTGGCGATCGACAGCGCGGCCTGGGCGTTCTGCTCCACGAGCAGGATCGTGGTGCCCGCCTCGTGCAGGGCGCCGATGATCTCGAAGATCTGCTCGACCATGATGGGGGCCAGGCCCATCGAGGGCTCGTCGAGCATGAGCAGCTTCGGGTTCGCCATGAGCGCGCGGCCCATGGCGAGCATCTGCTGCTCGCCGCCCGAGAGGGTGCCCGCCACCTGGCGGCGGCGCTCCTTCAGGCGGGGGAAGTACGCGTAGACCTTCTCCAGGTTGCCCGGGATGGTCTCCTTGGGCTGGGTGTAGGCGCCCATGTCGAGGTTCTCCTCGACCGTCATCTGCGCGAACACATGGCGCCCCTCGGGCACGTGCACGAGGCCCTGGGCGACGATGCGCTCGGCGGGCGCGTGCATGATGTCGGAATCCATGAACTTGATGGAGCCCGAGCGCGAGCGCAGCAGGCCCGAGAGGGTCTTGAGCGTCGTGGACTTCCCGGCGCCGTTCGCGCCGATGAGGGCGACGATCTCGCCGTCGTTCACGTCGAAGGAGACGTTCTTGATGGCGTGGATGGCCCCGTACCACACGTTGATGTTGTACACGGACAGCATTACGCCTCCGCCTCCTTCCGCGTGCCCAGATAGGCCTCGATGACCGCGTCGTTGCACTGGATCTCCTCGGGCGTGCCCTTGGCGATGATCTTGCCGAAGTTGAGCACGCAGATGCCCTCGCAGATGTTCATGACGAGGTTCATGTCGTGCTCGATGAGCATGATGGCGATGCCGAAGGTGTCGCGGATCTTGACGATGTTCTCCATGAGCTCGGCGGTCTCGGACGGGTTCATGCCCGCCGCCGGCTCGTCGAGCAGAAGGAGCCTCGGGTTGGTGGCCAGCGCGCGCACGATCTCCAGGCGGCGCTGCGCGCCGTAGGGCAGGCTGCCCGCCTCGTGGGCGGCGAGCCCGGTCATGTCGAAGATGTCGAGCAGCTCGAGGGCGCGCTCATGGTACCAGCGCTCGCTCTTCCAGTGATGGGGCAGGCGCAGGATGCTCGTCGCCATGCCGCAGTGGCGCTGGTTGTGCAGGCCGACCGCCACGTTTTCCTCGACCGTGAGCGAGCCGAACAGGCGGATGTTCTGGAACGTGCGCGCCACGCCCATCTGGTTCACGCGCGCCGGGCTCATGCCGGCGGTGTCCTGGCCGTCCACCATGATGGTGCCGCGCGTGGGCTGGTACACCTTGGTGAGCAGGTTGAACACCGTGGTCTTGCCCGCGCCGTTGGGGCCGATCAGGCCGCAGATCTCGGTGCGGCCCACGGTGATGTTGAAGTCGTCCACGGCCTTGAGGCCGCCGAAGTCGATACCCAGGTGCAGGCACTCGAGGGCGGGGGCGCGACCCAGGTCGCGCTCGGGCATGATGGAGACGCTCGGGACGGGCACCATCTTGGTGCCCTCGCGGCGCGCCTTCGCGAAATCGGAGAACTTACTCATCTGCCTCACCGCCTTCCGTCGCGGCAGCGGGACCGCGGTGCGCCAGGCGGCTGCGCAGCGCGTCGGCGACGCGCCGGTAGACCTTGAGGTGCGGGACGACCATCACGAGGATGAGCACCACGGCGTACAGCAGCATGCGGTAGTCGTTGATCGGGCGCAGGAGCTCGGGCAGAACCGTGAGGAAGGCCGCCGAGACGATGGAGCCCCAGATGTTGCCCATGCCGCCGAGCACCACGTAGACCAGGATGAGGATCGACTGGTTGAAGTCGAACTGCGACGGCGTGATGGTGGAGTAGTTCATGGCGTACAGCACGCCCGCCGCGCCGGCGAGCGCGGAGGCGACCGTGAAGGCCATGAGGCGGTACTTGGTGACGTTGATGCCCACGGACTCCGCGGCGATGCGGTTGTCGCGCACGGCCATGATGGCGCGGCCGTCGCGGCTGTGCATGAGGTTCAGCACCACGGCCACCGTGATGAGCACCAGCACGATGCCCAGGACGAAGGTCGAGATCTTGTCGATGCCCACCGCGCCCTTGGGGCCGTTGATGAGGATCGTGCCCTGCGTCATGCCGAGCGAGGACGAGTCGGTCATGGAGAAGTGCAGGCCCGCGTCGTCCACGCCCACGTAGAAGTTGTTGAGCAGGTTCTTGATGATCTCGCCGAAGGCGAGGGTCACGATGGCGAGGTAGTCGCCGCGCAGGCGCATGACCGGGATGCCGACCAGAAAGCCGATGACGCCCGCGGCGACGGCGCCCACCGCCGCGGAGAGGGCGAACAGCGCGAGCTCGGACTCGACGCCCGCGCGCGCGAGCATGCCGGCGACCACGACGCCGGTGAAGGCGCCCACGCTCATGAAGCCGGCGTGGCCGAGCGACAGCTCGCCCGAGACGCCCACCACGAGGTTCAGAGACACGGCGAGGCAGACGTAGGCGCAGATGGGAACGAGCTGGCCGGACAGGGAGTTGGAGATGAAGCCGAGCCCGTCCAGGACCGTGACGGCGATGAACGCCGCGACGACGATCGCATAGGTGATGACGGTCGAGCGCGTCTGGGGGTTCAGGATCTTGATGCCCATGCGATCACCTACACCTTCTCGTTCACGGGCTTGCCGAGCAGGCCGGCCGGGCGGATGAGCAGCATCACGATGAGGACGGCGAACACCACGGCGTCGGCGAGCTGCGTGCCGATGTAGGCGCGCGCGAAGATCTCGATGATGCCGAGCAGCACGCCGCCGAGCGCGGCGCCGGGGATGGACCCGATGCCGCCGAGCACCGCCGCCGTGAAGGCCTTGATGCCGGGCATGGAGCCGGTCGTGGGCATGAGCGTGGGGTAGGCCGCGCACATGAGCACGCCGGCGATGGCGGCCAGACCGCTGCCGATGGCGAACACCATGGAGATGGTGGAGTTGACGTTGATGCCCATGAGCTGGGCGGCGTCGCGGTCCTCGGAGCAGGCGCGCATGGCCTTGCCCATTTTGGTCTTGGTGGTGAACATCACGAGCGCCACCATGATGACCGCGCAGGCAAGGATGGTGAGCACGGCGGTCGCGCTGATCGTGAGGCGCCCGTCGAAGAGGTTCAGGGCCGGCAGGCTGACGATCGACGAGAACGACTTGGGGTCGGAGCCCATGATGAGCAGGGCCGCGTTCTGCAGGAAGTAGCTCACGCCGATGGCGGTGATGAGCACGTTCAGCGAGGGCGCGTCGCGCAGGGGCTTGTAGGCGAGGCGCTCGACCACGATGCCGAGCACCGTGCAGCCGACGATGGACAGCAGCACGCCGGCGATGACGGGCAGGCCCAGGTAGCTGACGGAGCAGAAGCAGATGTAGGCGCCGACCATGATGACGTCGCCATGGGCGAAGTTGAGCATCTTGGCGATGCCGTACACCATGGTGTACCCGAGCGCGATGATGGCGTACACGCTGCCCAGGCTCATGCCGTTGATGAGGTTGGCGAGGATCTCCATCTCCCCCTCCTTTCCGGTTGACGGTTGAACGTTCCTATCGCACAAAGCGAGCGGAGACCACCTCCGTGGGCGGCCCCCGCTCCATGCGAATCAAGATTCGGAAGGCCGGTACGGGATCCGGGGACGCCCGCCGGGCCCCGTCGGGCTCGCGGGAGGGACCCGGCCCCTACGGCCGCGGGCCCTAGGCGTCCAGCGGCATGTACACGCCGCCCTGGATGACCATGCCCATGGGCTGCTTGGAGATCTCGCCGGTGTCGGACCAGGTAGCGGCCTCCCCGGCGGTGGTGAGGCCGGTGTAGGAGAAGTCCGAGGACGTGAAGGCCTCGACGAGGCCGTCGCAGATGTCGGAGAAATCCATGTCCGCGGTCACGCCGGCCTGCTCGATGGCGGCCTTGAGGGCGTAGATGCAGTCATAGGAGTCGGCGGCGAACTGGTTGGGGGTCTCGCCGTAGTCCTCCTCGTACTTGGAGACGAAGGCCTGCGTCGCCTCGTCCTCGGCGGTGGCCACGAACGGGGTCAGCAGCATGCAGCCCTCGGCGAGCGCGGTGTCGAAGCCCTCGACGGTCAGCAGGCCGTCCATGCCGTCGACGCCGAACCACTTGGGCGTGTAGCCCATCTGGTTGGCCTGGGTGAGGATGAGCGAGATGGGCGTGTAGTAGATCGGCAGGAAGACGAGGTCGGCGCCGGCGTTCTTGGCGTCGTTCAGCTGCACGGAGAAGTCGGTCTGCGAGTCCTCGGTGAAGGTGGTCTCGGAGACGATCTCCAGGCCGTACTCGGCCGCCTCGGTCTTGAAGCTCTGGTAGATGCCCGTGGAGTAGGTGTCGGAGTTGTTGTAGATGATGGCGATCTTGGTGCCGAGCTGCTGCTCGGAGATGTACTGCGCGGAAGCCGCACCCTGGTTGGGGTCGGTGAAACACATCTGGAAGACGTTCTCCTTGCGCGGCTCGGCGATGTTGCCGTCGGCGTCCGGCTGGCCGCCGATGACGTCGGTGGAGGAGCCGGAGGGCGTCAGCTGGAACAGGTTGTCGGCGTTGGTCTCGGAGGACACGGCCACGCACGGCGTGGAGGTGGTGGTGCCCATGAGGATCTGCATGCCCCAGTCCTTGAGGTTGTTGTACGCGTTGACCGAGCGCTCGGCGTCGTTCTCGTCGTCCTGGAAGTTGAGCTCGAACTGGACGTCGCCGCCCTCGGCGTTGATCTCGTCGATGGCGATCTGCGCGCCGTTCTTGCAGGCGTTGCCGTAGATGGCGGCGCCGCCCGTGGTGGGGCCGATGCCGCCGACCTTGAAGACGGAGCCGGACGAGCCGCTGCCCGAGGAGGCGCCGTCGGAGCAACCGGCTAGGACGCCCGCCGCCCCCAGACCAGCGATGCCCGCGATGATGCTCCTGCGGCTGATGGCAGGGTTGAATGACGTACCGGTGAGGCTCGACATACGGCTCTCCTCTCGAATGCGGCCAGCTCGCGCGCTGGCATATGGACACGGCCACCGCTCGGGCACGCGTGCTTCCCCCCGCTCGCCGAATACGATGGTTCGGTCTACCTTACCCGTTTCATGGAGAAAACGTAAGGTTCCAATTCGCCGCCGGCGGCGCGCGTCCCGGCGGGTAAGGGGCGCGCGCCGCCGCACGCAAACGCGACCTGCCCGTTTACCGGCGCGCGGCGCCCGTCCGGCTGTGTTACATCTTGGTTTCGCAACCTGCGGCGGAAGCGCATCGCGCGAGGTCGCGGACGCGCGTGCGGGACCGGTGCGGGCGGGCGCCGCCGTTCGCCCGCCCGCCGGGCGGCCCCGGATGTCACAATGGGGGGCGGACGGCCGGAACCGGCACGCATGCGACATCGAGGAGGAGACAACATGGACGGCACCGCACGCACCGTGAACGTGGGACTCATCGGCCTGGGCACCGTGGGCGGGGGCGTGGCGCGCACGGTCGCGCGCCATCGCGACGAGTACCTCGCCGCCTACGGCATCGACCTGCGCATCACCCGCGCCTGCGCGCTCGAGCCGGAGCGCGCCCGCGAGCTCGGGTTCGCCGACGAGGCGTTCACGAGCGATTGGCGCGAGGTGGTGGGGGACCCCGACATCGACATCGTGGTCGAGCTCATCGGCGGCGAGCACCCCGCGACCGAGATCTTCGAGCAGGCGCTCTCGGCGGGCAAGCACGTGGTGTCCGCCAACAAGGCCCTGCTCGGCCGGCATGTGGAGCGCCTGGCGCGCCTGGCAGCCGACAACGGGGTGCAGATCCGCTGCGAGGCGGCGGCCGGCGGCGGCATCCCGATCGTCAACGCGCTCGAGCACGCGCTCGTGGGCAACGAGATCCTCACCGTGGCGGGCATCCTGAACGGCACCACCAACTACATCCTCTCGCGCATGACCGCCGAGGGCCTCGACTTCGACGAGGTGCTCGCCGACGCGCAGCGCCTGGGCTACGCGGAGGCCGACCCCTCCGCCGACGTGGACGGGTTCGACGCCGCGAGCAAGGTCGCGATCCTGTCGTCCATCGCCTTCCACACGCGCGTGACCACCGACGACGTGTACTGCGAGGGCATCCGCGACGTCTCGGCCGCCGACATCGAGCAGGCGCGGAGCCTGGGCTACGCGGTCAAGCTCCTCGGCATCGCGCGCAACACGCCCGAGGGCGTCGACGCGCGCGTACACCCCACCATGATCCCCGCCGACCACCTGCTGTCGAGCGTGAACGGGGCCATGAACGCCGTGTACGTGGTCGGCGACGCCGTGGGCGAGACGATGTTCTACGGCGCGGGCGCGGGCTCCTTCCCCACCGCGAGCGCCGTGGTGGGCGACGTCCTCGCGCTCGCCGACGCCATCTGCCACAGCGACCGCCCGCAGGCCGAGATCGAGCCCTATCGCAGCGTGCTGCCGCTGCGCCCCGTCGACGACCTCGTCACGCGCTACTACATCCGCCTCACCGTCGCCGACGAGGTGGGGGCGCTCGCGCCGGTGGTCGGGGTGTTCGCCCGCAACGGGATCTCGATCTCCCAGATCAACCAGCTGCAGGACGGCGACGGCACCCGCTGCTCGGTGGTCTTCCTCACCCACGAGGCGTCCGAGCGCGATGTCCGGACCGCCCGCGCCGAGCTCGCGGCCCTTCCCGGCGTCGAGCGCGTGGCGAGCGTGATCCGCATCGAGGACGTCGCCGCGTGGACCGACGGCGCCGAGGCGAACGACTAGGACGGCGACGCGAGACGCCGGCGCGCCAGATGCGACGGGACAGCGCGCGCCGGCGGCCGGCGGCCCCGTATTGGTACGCAGGACACTGCCGGCGCGGTCGGATGCGCGTACAATGACCCCTCGACGAAGGCGCATCCGAGCGCCGGGACGCCCGGATGCGCCGAGGCGCCCGGGCGGTCAGTACCCCATCGCGCGCAGCATCGCCTCGTCGTTGCCGAAGTAATGGCCGACCTCGTGGACGACCGTCTTGCGGATCTGCTCCGAGATCGACGCGTACGTCGAGAAGCAGCGCTCGTGCGGCCCCTTGAAGATGATGACGACATCGGGGACCTCGCCGTCGCCGTACCACGTGCCGCGCTCGGTCGCCGGCGTCCCCTCGTAGAGGCCGAGCAGCTCGTTGCCGCGGGATTCCGCCGCGTCGTCGCCCAGCGAGCGCAGCTGGCGGGCATCGGGTTCGTCGGCGACCGTCACCACGACGTTCTCGAGCGCCTCGATGAAGCGCTCCGGCATGGCGTCGAGCGCCGCCTCGACGATCTCCTCGAACTGCTCGTCGGTCAGCTCGTACATGACGGGCCCCCTTTCCGCTCCATCCGATTGTACGCGAAGCCCCGTCCGGCCGGGCCGGGGCGACGGCGCCCGGAGCCCGGCGCCGCGGCCGGAC